>JAITEO010000292.1 GCA_031281985.1 Zoogloeaceae bacterium
CAGCGCACCGGGATGCGCGAGGCAAAATCCACGAGAAAGGCCAGCGGCTCCCCGGCGCGGACGACGAAGCGTTCCAGCGCGCCGGCGAGCAGATCCATCCTCGCCCCTCCTCCCGCGCCCTCCCCGTTCTGCCCGCCCAGCAGTTCGGCAAGCAAGGCTTCATCGGGCGCTTCCCCCGGCCTTGTCAGAAGGCGGAAGCCATCGACGGGATTCCACAGCAGCAGGGCCGCATACCCCGCCTGCAAGAGCGCGTCCAGCAGGGTCTGCTGGAAGGATTGCATGGTGATGACACCCGGCGCGGCCTCGGCCGCGTGCAGGTCGCGCAGATTGCCGGAGAGCACGAATTGACTCTTCAGGGGCAAAAAGCGCAGCAGGTCTTTCAGCCAGCGGGGTTTTTGGAAGGAAGGCGTGGGTTCGGTCATGGCGCGACAGGGATTTCCATTCGTTACATTCGCCGTGGCGGCGTTCGCGCTTGCGGAATGCACACGGGAAGCGTTTGGCATGGCGGGCAGGTTGCGGCATTATGGCATAGGGAGGTATCGAAAAACAGGGGTGCAATTAAAAGTGGAGTATGTCATGTTAATAATGTATCCCGAACGAAGCGTCGTCTTTTGCTATCCCCTTCCCCGCTTGCGGGGGAGGGCTTGCACCCTGCAACTTTCCCAGAAAAACCCTGACAACGTGCCGTGCCACCCCCTCTCCCGCCCTGTCGGGTCCCCTCTCCCCCAAAGGAGTGGGGGAGAGGGGACGGCAAGCGGCGGCGCTTCGTCTGGACGATTTCCCTCCACTTTTCATTGCGCCCGAAAAACAGGGTTGGTTTTTGACGCCTCTGGTTTCGTGCGCGGTACAATATCATTTTCGTTGGCGTTTCCCGTGCTTGCTTTTGACGGGCAAAGCGCAATAGCATTCAAAATCTTCCCCAATGGATACTGGCCTTGTCATGTTTCGCAAATTCCTGTCCGCCCTCCTGTTTGCCGCGCTGTGCGGCGGCGCGTCTGTCCATGCCGCCGACTCTCCTGCCGCCGTGGAGTTCGAGGCGGTAATCACAGAAGAGCCGGCGCGTTCGCTGGACGCGCAGGATGTCTACCAAATCCTGCTGGGCGAAATTGCCCTGCAACGCGGACAAATCGGCACCGCCGCGCTTGCCTGGCAGGATCTGGCGCGGCGAACCGGGGATATGCGCGCGCTGCAACGCGCCATCGAGGTCAGCGCCGCCGCCCAACAGTACGACGCGGCGCTGGAATTGCTGGCGCGCTGGGCGCAACTCGGCGGCAATGCCGCCGAAGCCCGGCAATTCAAAATCTCCCTGCTGCTGGCCGCCCGCCGCATCGACGAACTGGAAGCGCCCATCCTGGAAATGCTGGCCGCCGATCCCGGAAAACTGGCGGACAGCTTTCTCGCCTTGAGCCGCCTGTTTCCCCAGTTCGCGGACAAGAAGGCCATGTACGCGCTGATCGCCCGCCTGGCCGAACGCTATCCCGACCTTGCGGAAGCGCGCTATACGCTGGCAATCGCCGCCATCGCCAGCGAACAGCGCCATATTGCGCGCGATGCGCTGGAGCGCGCGCAAAGCCTGCGCCCGGATTGGGACGCGCCCCTGTTGGCGCTGGGCGACCTGATCCTGCAAGAAAAATCCGCCAGCGCCGACGATCTTGCCGGGCTGGCCGCGCCCGTCGTCACCCAACTGCAAGCGTTCCTGGAGCGCCATCCCGATGCGCGCGAGGTGCGCCTGCAACTGGCGCGGGTGCTGATTGCAGCCCAGCAGTATCCGCTTGCCCGCAAGGAATTCGACCGTCTGCTCGCCAAAAACCCCGATAATCCCGCCATTCTTTATCCGGTTGCCATGCTCTCCCTGCAGGAAAAGGATTACGAGGCCGCGCGCAAGCACTTTGCGCGTCTGTTGGAACTGCCTTTTCCCGATCCCGGCGCGGTGCTGTTCTTTCTCGCGCGCACGGAAGAAGAAGCCGGCAATCCGAAGAAGGCGATGGAATACTACCTGCAGGTGCCGGGCGGCGCGTATTATCTGTCCGCCCGCCAGCGCGCGTCCAAGGCGTTGGCGACTGGGGGCGACTTGAGCGCCGCGCGCGCCCTGTTGCAGGGTAGCCGCGCGCAGGGCGCGCCCGAAAAGACCACCTTGCTCCTGATCGAGGCGCAGCTTTTGCGCGAAGCCGGTCTGCATGGGGAAAACCTGGAATTCCTGCGCGCCGCCTTGAAGGATCAGCCGGAAAATCTCGAACTGCTCTACGAGGCCGCCATGGCCGCCGAAAAGGAAGGCCATCTCGTGGAAATGGAAGAGCGCCTGAAAATCCTGATTCGCCTGCAACCGGACAATGCCCACGCCTACAACGCGCTGGGCTATTCCCTCGCCGATCGCAACCTGCGGCTTGCCGAAGCCTATGATCTGATCCTGAAAGCCAGCGCCCTCGCGCCGCAAGACCCCTACATCATGGATAGCCTGGGCTGGGTGCTGTATCGCCAGGGGCAATACCAGCAGGCGCTGACGACGCTGGAAGCGGCCTACAACCTCAAGGCCGACCCGGAAATCGCCGCGCACATGGGCGAAGTGCTCTGGCAACTCGGCAAGCAGGAAGACGCGCGCCTCCTCTGGCAAAAAGCCGCCGCCAGCGCGCCAGACAACGCCACGCTGAAGGCCACGCTGGAAAAATTTCAGCCATGAAACCCTGGAGCCTGTCCTGGCAACTGATTACCGCCAGCCTGCTGAGCGCCTGCGTCCTGCCCATCACGCAACATGGCGGCGGCGCGGGTGGCGCGCCCTCGCGGCACGTCAGCGCGGGCGCGGGGGGTTGCCGCGAGGGACGGGACTTTGCCTTTAGCGCGCGTTTCGCCCTCACCTTGCTGGCCACCCGTCCCGATGAAAAGGTTCCGCGCCAGTTTTCCGGGCGTCTCGCATGGCAACGCGATGCCGCGGGCGACCAGTTGTTCATTGCCGACCCGTTCGGACGCAACCTCGCCACCCTGCGCCATCCGCACGCGGGGCCTTTTTTCCTGCAACAGGCGGATGGCGTGGAACAGAGCAGCACGGACCCGGAATCCCTGCTGGAGGAAACCCTGGGCGTGTCCCTGCCGGTTGCCGAGCTTGCCGCCTGGGTGCGGGCTTGTCCCAATCCGGGCGCGCTGGTGGAAACCGACGCCGCCGGACGCCCCACGCGCGCCCGTGAATCCGGCTGGCTGCTGGCCTGGCACTATGCGGACGCGGACGCCGCCGCGCCCGAGGACAGGCCGAGCCGCCTCGACGCCAGCCTGGAAAGCGTCCTGAAACTGCGTCTGGTCTTTGAACATTGGGAAGAACAAACGGAAGAACCCGCCGCCGCGCCACAGGATGCGCCCTGAGGTGAGGTTGCAGGACGAAGACCTCGCGGCGCGCGATTGGCAGAGCGTCTGGCCTGCGCCGGCCAAGCTCAATCTTTTTTTGCATGTCGTCGGACGGCGCGCGGATGGCTATCATCTGCTGCAAACCCTGTTTCGTTTTCTGGAATACGGCGACCGCCTGCGATTTTCTCCCCGCGCGGACGCGCAAATCACCCTTGCGCATCCCCTGCCCGGCGTCTTGCCGGAACACGACCTCTGCGTGCGCGCCGCCCGGCTGTTGCAGCACGCGAGCGGTTGCCGACAGGGCGCGCACATCACGCTGGAAAAGCGCATTCCCCTGGGCGGTGGATTGGGCGGCGGTAGTTCCGATGCGGCGACCACCCTCCTTGCCCTGAATCATCTCTGGCAATTGCACATACCCCGTCACCGCCTGCAAGAGCTGGCGCTGCAACTGGGCGCGGACGTTCCCGCCTTTGTTTTTGGCCGCAACGCCTTCGCCGAAGGCGTGGGTGAGCAACTGACGCCCGTCGACCTGCCGGACGCCTGCTACCTGCTCGTTTTCCCGCCCGTCTCGGTTCCGACCGCCCGCGTTTTCGCCCATCCTGAACTGCGCCGCGACACGCCGCGCATAGCGCCTGCCGACTGGCGTCCCGGTTATGGTCACAATGATCTGGAACCCGTCGTCTGCGCGCTCTATCCCGAGGTTGCCGAATCCCTCGCCCTGCTCCGCCAATACGCGCCCGACAGCCGCATGAGCGGCTCCGGCGCCACCCTCTTCGCCGAATGCCCCACCCACCCCGCCGCCCTCGCCCTCGCCGCAAAACTCCCCCTACCAACCGCCATCGCGCCCGGGGGGTAGGACGTCAAAAAGCAAAAACCCACTTTTTGTGCGGCTTTGCCGCATCTGGCCTCATTAGACCAGCCTTCGGCTGTCCTGCGGCCTTCGGCCTTGTGCCGGTTCAGTCCGCAAAAAAGGACAGGCAAAGCTTGCCCTTTTTTGGAGTAACGGCAAGGAAACCCACTACTGCCCATCCATCCAGTTGTAGGGGCGCACTACGTGCGCCCGCAAACCATTCATGTCGTGTGAAGGCCACGAAAAACCATATAGACTGTTGGTTTTGCGCAGCAAGGTGCGGCTTGCGAGGGCTTTGCCGCATAAAAGCGGCTGGA
>JAITEO010000033.1 GCA_031281985.1 Zoogloeaceae bacterium
GAAGGCGTGCATCCCGGCGAAGAACGGCTGAAAACCCTGATCGATGCGCTGGAAAAGCAAGACAACCAAGTCTGGATTTTCCGTGAAAACTACGACCTGACCGACAGCGACACGGACGATGACGCACCCCTGCCCGGCGTCCTGTTCTCCGTCGCCGCGCCGCAGGACCGCTCCGCGCTCGACTTGCACAAATTGCTGCACGAACTCACCCGGGACTTCCCCCATGGCATGTGCTGGCTGGGTCTGGCCAAGCATTGCGGCGCGGAAACCGCGAGCCACCAGGCCATCATCGAGCGTTACGGCCTGTGACTCTCTCCACATCATTCGTGACGTCGGCTCGTCTTCGTCACGAATGATGTGGGCAAGGAAGCTCTGCCTGATTCTCCTGATGCGAGCCTGCGCGAACATGTCTCATTTCCTGCCCCATCTCACCCTCACCCGGGTCATGCTGTCATCCATGCTGGCGGTGGCGGTATTGTTTTCCTGGTGGCCGGATGTCGATCTCGCGGTGAGCGCGTTTTTCTGGCGGCCGGAGATCGGGGATTTCGCCGGTGACCAGTCAATGATGGCGGTGGCGATGTTCGAGGCTATCCCGGTGATCTCGAAATTCATCATCGCTGGCCTGGGCGCGGCGCTGCTGGCCAGCCTGTTTTTCCAGGGGAGAGGACGATGCTGGCAACGGCGTTTTGCCTATCTGCTCGTCGTGTTGCTGCTCGGGCCGGGGCTGGTCATCGACGTGGCGCTGAAGGATCACTGGGGGCGCGCCCGCCCGGCGAAAATCATCGAATTCGGTGGCAGCGCTCGGTTTTCACCCGCGCTCCAGCCTTCCAATCAATGCCGGAAAAATTGTTCCTTCGTCAGTGGCCATGCTTCGGCGGGGTTTTTCGCGGTCAGCCTCGGTTTCCTGGGGGGCGCGGCGGCGCGGCGGCGGTGGACGCTGATCGGCCTGGCTCTCGGCAGCCTTGCCGGACTGGGACGCGTCAGCCAGGGTGGGCATTTTCTTTCCGACGTCGTATTCGCATTTTATGCCACTTGGTTTTCAGCGTGGCTGGTGTGGATCATTTTCCAGCGGCTGGGATGGATGCCCGATATGCGCCAGCCGGACAACCGGCAGGCGGAGGCTGGATAGCGGCTGGAACGGCTGGGCGGTTGGATGGGCGGCGCCCGAGCCATGATTTCGTCATTGCCGCGGTTTTTTGTCCACTGTCTTCAACAGATTCGCCGCCATTGCGACGAGCAGGATCACGCCCACGATCAGGACGGCCCAGAGCAGGATTTTTTCCCGCTTGGTTTTGTCCTCCGGCGCGGCGGGCGCCGCATTCGCGACAACGGCGGCAGGCGCGGAGGTTTCGCCCACGACATGGGCGCGGCCTATCTGTTCCGGCCCGAACGCTCCCGGAACCAGGGTTGGCAAGGGCAACGCCGCGGCCTCTGCCCCTTGCTTGCCCCATGCCAACCGATAGGGCCTGCCGCCACGCGCAAGAAAGGTCAATTGCTGGGCATGGACGGCGAGCGCGAGCTTGGGCGCGGCATGGGCGAAGACATTGCCGCCGTGGGCAATATCGACCTGGAGACGGAGCTGGTTGACTGTCGCGCTGGGGAGATCGAGTTCATCGTCATGCAAGGCGATGCCTGGCAGACGGTAGAGCACGCCTCTTGCCAGCACTCGCCACGGCGTTTCGCCGGGAGCCGTGTGCGTGGGCCGGCGCCGTTCGGGGAGATGACCGCGCAAGGTGTCCCTGAGCCGGTGGCGGCCGCTTTCTTCGGCGAGATTGTTTTCCGTGGCGGATTTCGGCTCGGGCGATTGAACATCACGGCCGGAAAGGATGACTGGCGCAAGGGTGTTGTCTTCCGTCAGCGGAATGCGCACCCGCACCAGCGGCAGCGCGACCGGCAACCGCCAAACATATTCCCCTTCATGATCGGCGACCGCTTCCCCGGGCAACAGCGGAGACCAGACGATCGGCGGCGCTTGTTTGACGTTGGCCGCGGAGCCGAACAGGCGCACTTCGCGCACGGTGTCCGCGACCCATGGCTCGTTCCAGATGAGGCGCAGGTAGCGCGCCTTGCCGCCCGGCAGGCGCAATTCGCCCTGGCTGATGGTCTCGCCATCGAAACTCAGGTGAACGATCTGCCCCTGTGCCCAGCGCCGCCAGTGTTCGAGATCGTCGCTGGCTTCAACGGTGAAGTGATAAAAGCCTTCGACACTGGATTGCCAGCCGATGGCCAGTCTTTCCAGCGGGAAATCCGCCCCCGTATCGACGAGCCAGCCGCGCAGGACACGTTTGGGCGTAGGCGGCGGCGGTTGGGAGCTGGGGAGAAATTCAATCTCGACCCTGCCATCGGCATCGCGCCGTATCCGCAAGCCGGCATCGGGCGTGATCTCCTTGCTGGTTTCATTGTCGGCATAAAGCGGAAAAAGCTTGCCCTTCACTTCGTGCCGGCTTTGGATGTACCTCGCCGTGCCGGCGGTAATCGCATAGGGCAGGGTTTCACCTTCGGCATTGAAAACGCGCAGATCGCGCAAATCCGTATGGGCCGCGCCCATGGACACCCCGATTGGCAAATCCACCTGATACCACGTCGCCGGGCTTTCG
>JAITEO010000059.1 GCA_031281985.1 Zoogloeaceae bacterium
GAGCGACTGTAAACCGGTTACGGCAAAAAGTGAGAACCCACTTTTTGCCGGGTTGTCTTGGGTTTGAAGCCAGGCAAAGCCTGGCTTCAAACCGTTAACCCCAACGCAAAACCAGCGCGACCTTGGGGTTCTCGTAGGGGCGCACTGCGTGCGCCCGTTGGCCGTTGCGCGGCGGAATGGTTTGCGGGCGCACGCAGTGCGCCCCTACAGGATCGTTCTGGCGGGTAGTGGGTTGCGTTTTGCCTTTACTCCAAAAAAGGGCAGGCTTTGCCTGCCCTTTTTTGCTGACTGAACCGGCACAAGGCCGAAGGCTGGTTTTGCGCGAGCAAAATGCGGCAAAGCCGCACAAAAAGTAGGGTTTTACTTTTTGCCGCGCTAAACTGTGCGCCCCTGGGTACTTCTGTCTTGCCATGTCCGATTTTTCCGATTCCGCTTTTTCCGCGCCGCCGGTTACGCAGGCGGCGCGGGTGTTGCGTGTGGATGCGGGGTATGCGCTGGTGGAAGTCGTTGGCGGCGGGTGTGGGCGTTGTCATGAGGCGGGCGGTTGCGGCAGCGTGCATTTGACGCGGGTGTTCTGCCTGCGTCCGCGCCGTTACCGGGTGCAGAATCAGATTGGCGCGCCGGTGGGCGCGCAGGTGACGGTCGCCTTGCCTGCTGGCGTCCTGCGGCGTCATGTCTATCTGGCGTATGTTCTGCCCTTGCTGGCGCTGATGGGCGGCGCATTGCTGGGCGATGCGGCGGCGGGCGAGGCGGGCGCGGCGGCGGGCGCGGTTTTCGGGTTGGCGATTGCCTGGTGGTGGATGGCGCGTTGCGTGGCATCTGGAAAATTGGCGGGCGAACCCTATATTGCCAGTATCGAATTTCAGGAGGAAAAAACATGATGCAACAACGAGGCATGCGTTTTGTATGGACTTTGGCGGCGCTTCTGCTGCTGCATGGCGGCGCTTCCTGGGCGCAGACGAACACGGCGGCGGCGGCGCGCGCGCTTCCCGACTTTGCCGATCTGGCCGAGCGGCAGGGGCAGGTGGTGGTCAATATCAGCACCACGCAGATTGTGCGCGGGCGTTCCGGCGCGCAGGCCTTTCCGGGGTTTCCGTTCGATGAAGATGACCCCATGTTCGATTTTTTCCGGCGGTTCACGCCGCGCGGCCAGCCCAACGCGCCGCGCGAATCGGAGCGGCATTCGCTGGGTTCCGGCTTCATCATCACGCCGGACGGCTACATCCTGACCAACGCGCATGTGGTGGATTCCGCCGACGAGGTGTCGGTGCGCTTGAACGATCGGCGTGAATTTTCCGCGCGCATTGTCGGCACGGACCGGCGCACCGATGTGGCGCTGATCAAGATTGAAGCGACGGGTCTGCCGGTGGCGCGCCTGGGCAACCCGGAAAAACTGCGCGTGGGCGAGTGGGTGGTGGCGATTGGCTCGCCCTTCGGGTTCGAGAATTCGGTGACGGCGGGCATCGTTTCCGCCAAGGGGCGCTCCTTGCCGCAGGAAAATTACGTGCCCTTCATCCAGACGGATGTGGCGGTCAATCCCGGCAATTCCGGCGGGCCGCTGTTCAACCTGCAAGGCGAGGTCGTGGGCGTCAATTCGCAGATCTACAGTCGCAGCGGCGGTTACATGGGCCTGTCGTTTGCCATTCCCATCGACGTGGCGATGGAAGTGCAGGCGCAGTTGCGCGCCACAGGCAAGGTGAGCCGGGGACGCATGGGCGTGGTGATCCAGGAAGTGACGCGCGAACTGGCCGATTCCTTCGGACTGGAAAAGGCGGCGGGCGCGATTGTCAATTCCGTGGAAAAAGGAGGCCCCGCCGGACAGGCGGGGATTGAAGCGGGCGATGTGATCCTGCGCTTCGACGGCAAGGAAATCGTGCGCTCCGCCGATCTGCCGCGCATCGTGGCGGCCAGCAAGCCCGGCAGCAAGGCCAGGGTCCAGGTGTGGCGCAAGGGCGCGGTACGCGAACTGGTCATGACCGTGGGAGAAATCCAGGAAGAACAGGACGCGCCAAGAGCGCAGGCCAGCCGCACGCCCAAGACGGAACGCGAAGCCACCCGGCTGGGACTGGTGGTGAGCGAACTTTCCGCCGAACAGCGGCAGAAACTGGAAGTGAGCGGCGGTCTGGTCATCGAGGAAATCCGCAGCAATGCCGTTCGCGCGGACTTGCGCGTGGGCGACATCCTTCTTGCCCTGATCGACAAGGGCGCGCGCCACGAAATTCGCAACATCGAGCAATTCAACAAACTGCTCGCCCCTTTCGGCAAGAGCGCCAATATCACCCTGCTGGTGCGCCGCGGCGATCAACAGGTGTTCATCACCGTCAAGGGCATCAATGACTGAACCGCGAACGCTGACCCTGATCAGCCGCGCCTACTGCCACCTCTGTCGCGAGATGGAGGCGGCGCTGCAACCCTTGCTGACGGAATATGACGTCACGCTGGAAGTGCGGGACGCCGACGCCGATCCGGCGCTGGCCTCCTACGACGAATGGGTGCCGGTGCTGCTCATGGGAAAGACGGAACTCTGCCATTACTTCCTGGACGAAGCCGCGGTACGGACAGCGCTGGCAGGCGGGTAGGCGTCGGTGCTTCGTCTGGAAAGGTTTTTCCTCCACTTTGGATTGCCCCCAGATTCTTACTTTTTGCCGCTTTCCTGCCACATCAGAGTAGAATTCCGCCCACCCCGGAGGTATCCGTTTGTAAGAATCCTTGCCGTTCGGGGAGACCATCGGATCGGAGAAACCATGATTTTTGACATAGACAACGAGACGCTTCCGCGTGAGGAACTGAAAGCCCTGCAACTGCGCCGCTTGCAGGCGACCGTGGCGCGCTGTTATGAGACCGTGAAGTTTTACCGCGAGGCGATGGACGAACTGGAAGTCAAGCCGCATCACATCCAGAGCCTTGACGATGTCAAGTTCCTGCCCTTTACCAAGAAAGACCAGTTGCGCGACAACTATCCTTTCGGCATGTTCGCGGTGCCAGCCGAGCAGGTGGCGCGGGTGCATGCCTCGTCGGGGACTTCGGGAAAGCCCGTGGTGGTGGGCTATACGCGGCGCGATATCGCCAATTGGGGCGCGTTGGGGGCGCGTTGTCTGGGGGCGGCGGGATTGGCGCCTGGGGATCGGCTGCACAATGCCTATGGATATGGTCTATTCACTGGCGGCCTGGGGTTGCATGGCGCGGCGGAAACGCTGGGCGTGACGGTGGCGCCCATGTCGGGCGGGCAAACCCAGAAGCAGGTGATGTTGTTGAATGACCTGGCGCCCACCGCCTTGAGCTGTACGCCATCCTATGCGCTGAACATTGCAGAAGAGGCGGAAAAGATGGATATCGACATTCGCAAGCTGCCGTTGCGCGTGGGGATTTTTGGCGCGGAGCCGTGGAGCGAGGAGATGCGCTACGAACTGGAATCGCGCATGGGCATCGACGCGCTGGATATTTATGGTCTGACCGAACTCATGGGGCCGGGCGTGGGCATCGAATGCCTGGAAGGCAAGAAGGGGCTGCATGTCTGGGAGGATCACTTCCTGGTCGAGTGTGTGGATATCGATACTGGCGAGCCGTTGCCGCCGGGTGAGCGGGGCGAGATCGTCATTACCTCGTTGACCCGCGAAGCCTTCCCCATGCTGCGTTTTCGCACGCGCGACATTTCCGCGCTGGATGTCGCGCCCTGCAAATGCGGCCGCACCCATCTGCGGATACGTCGCATCACCGGGCGTTCCGACGACATGCTGATCATTCGCGGCGTCAATGTCTTCCCCACGCAGGTGGAGGCCATCCTGATGCGGACGGAAACGCTTTCGCCGTTCTACCAGATCGAGGTCTTCCGCGAAGGCTTCATGGATTCGCTGCGCATCAACGTCGAAGCCAGCCCGCCGCTTTACGCCAAGGGACAGGAATACATGGATCACGTCGCCGCCAAGGTGCAAAAGGACATCAAGGATTTCATCGGCCTCACCTGCGAAGTCAAGGTGCATCCCACCGGCTCGGTCGAACGCTCGATGGGCAAGGCGGTGCGGGTGATCGATCATCGCAAGAAGAAGGACTAGGCTTATGAAGCCTGATAATTTTGTACCACAGGAGATTATTGTGTCTTTGCTTGGACGGTCGAGTATCATTTGGCTGCCATACGTTGTTTGCGGCGGCGCGGAATGTGTAAGGCCCGATCGTCGTGAAGCGCGAAACAAGATGGCAATCCAGCCAATATTTATGTTTCGTCAGCAGATTGTTTCCTTATGATTTGAGTGTAGATGGATCGTGAAAAGGACTGAGTAAGCACCATGTTCAATGTTGCAGAACTTCAAAAATATATCCCAGGAAATATAAAATCGTTCCTGAAACCATATTACAGGAAATTTTTTCCCAATAGGCTTCACGTTGTCTTGTGGAATACATTTCGTTGTAATTACAAATGTTCCTATTGTCCCATCGTAACAAAGTTCAATTATGGCGAAATCATTCCACGTGAAATGGAGATATCCGCCGACAAATGGATTGTTGCATTTGAAAAACTTCCTCCGGCAATGATCTATATTTCAGGTGGAGA
>JAITEO010000099.1 GCA_031281985.1 Zoogloeaceae bacterium
GTAATGTACTCATGGTGTCTTCCTGTCTGGAATGAATGGATAAAGAGGAAAACCGTCCGCGGTTTTCTGATCCCTGATGCCTGATACCTGATCCCTGAACATCACAGCGCGCGCTCCAGATCCTGCACGGTCTGCATCGCGCGGGTAAAAGTTTCCGGGGAGGGGGAGGCGTCGCTGCCGAGTGCCGCGTCGATTTCGGTGACGTCAAGGCCGCTTTGTCGCGCCAGTTCCTGATGCAGTTCCAGCATGGGAAGCCGTAAAAGCCGGGGGTGGCGTTGCGCCAGACGCTGGTCGATTTCCCGCCGCGCCGTAGCCAGCAGGGAGGACAGGGCATTTTCCCGCCACAGGCAGCGTCCCAGGGCCAGCAGATGCTCGGAAAGACCGCGCCGTTCGGCTTCCGGCACTGCGCGCACGCCGCCAAAGCGCGGCACGATCCAGAAGAGCCAGAGCAGAATCAGGGCCGCCGTACCCAGCAGCGCCCGCCAGGCAGTGGTCGAAAGCCACTGCCAGAGGGTTTGATATTCCAGACGCCGGGCAAAATGAATCACGCCTTCGGGCTGGTAACGCTGCAACAGCGCCCAGAAAAATTCCGCGTGATCGAAATTGCCCAGGTTGCGGTTGTTGAGCAACCTGAGCGAACCGATCAGCGTGACGTTGCCATTCCCCCAAGCGTAATGCAGCATCTGGTTCCCGTAGCGGTCTTCGACCTGCCAGAGCGGCGGGGTTTCCCCGGCCTCCATTGTTGAATATTCGGGGGAAAGCCGGTAGCGCTGCCCGCTGCCGGGCAGACTGGCCTCGACGAAAGAGGACGCGCCAGATGCATCAAGCTCCCGGCGCACAATGCCTTTCTTCTCTTCTTCGCGATCCCCTTTTGTTACCCCGAACGGCGCAATGAGTGGATTTTCTGTCCCGCTCCAATCCCACTCCAGGATGAGATAACCGCCGCGCGTAACCCAATCCAGTATCCTCTGGGCGCGGTCGGCATTCATCACGCCATTATCACCCGCAGTCATCAGGATGAGCACGCCGCCTTCCGGTAGGGACTCCAGGGCAACGGGACGTTCGACGTGTTGTGTCTTGCGTCCCATGCGCGCAAGGAAACGCTCCGTAGCCAGATAGGGATTGCGCTGCGCTTCCAGCGACATGCTGCCTTTTTTCTGGACGGTTTTCAGCTCCACGTTTTCAAAAAACAGATAAGCCGCCAGCGTTGCGAAAATGATGCCGCCAACGATCCAAAAGAGCAGGGCGCGACGGCTCATGCCCCCTCCTTGCCGACGGCAGACGGTTCGGCAAAATGCGCGCGCCAGTCCGCGCACAGGGCGCGTATCCGCGCGAGGGTCGGCTGCCTTCCGGCATAGGCTGTCGCTTTCCATTCTGCGAGTAATGCCGCGAAAGTCGTACACGCATCCTTCTGGATGTGACCGCTTACCCGTGCCAGACACAAATCCTCGGTATCGCCTGCGTAAAAGGCGACACGGTCGCGTTCGATCAGCGTCACCAGCGCGCCGCGATAGAGGAGCGAGAGCGCCGCGATCCAACGCCCGGCTTCCGCTTCCGCCAGCGCGGCAGCGGGAATGTCCTCCGGCAGGGTTTCCGGGCGCAAATCCAGTCCGAACAGCGTTTCCGGGCGCCTGTTCTTTTGCGGCAATGCCTCCGGCCAGAAGCGCTCACGGTTGCGATAGAAAAAGACAACGCAGGCCGCCAGCGTTACGCTTATCAACCCATATAGGAGAAGGCGCACAACCTGCGCCAAGCCGCCAAAGAATTCTTTCAATATCCGCATGCCCGAGATGTCATGCGCCTGTGTTTTTTTCTTGTCGTCCTGATTCCGCCAGTACCATTGCGTTTCTTCTTCCATGCGGCCAAAGGTCGGCTCTTTCAGCGTCGCCAGTGCCTGATGGCGCGCTTCGCCTTCCACACGCACGACTTTTTCCGGCGACCTGTTGTCCTTTCCGTCATCGGCGCGGGCAGTGAAAGGCTGGGCGGAAAAACCGACCAACAAGACCAGGAGCAGTGCCGGAAGGACAGAGGCTACGCCTTTGTCCTCCCCCGCAAGCGGGCGTGCCCGTTCGGCCTGCATGCGGCGAAAGGCTACTTCGATATCCCAACCTTCCAGGTCGCTGCGCCGGTTGAGATAGAGCGAAAACCCGGCGGCGACGTAGAAAGGTTCCACGAGTGTTTCTGCTGTCAACCAGACAACAACGGCAAGAATATTCCAGGAATGGCCCATTTCTCCACTTTCCCCAAACGAAAAAATGTACGCAAATGCCTCTTGCAAGTCTCCGGGCGTCAGCCAGACCATCAGGAGCAGCAAGCCCAACTCGAAGATGATGGCACAGTGGACGCAGACGAGCATCAGCCAGACGGCATAGCCCAGCGTCTTGCGTCCAAGTATCCGGCTGCGCTTGCGAAATGCTGCGCCGCGCTGGCCTTCAAGTTGCAGGATGGGAAGGACGAAGGAACGATAGAAAGACAGGCGTCCCCAAGTCAGCGCCGTAAGAAGACCGCT
>JAITEO010000106.1 GCA_031281985.1 Zoogloeaceae bacterium
GGAATTCGATGCCCTGCCGCCGCCAAGTTTTCAGGATGGCCTCGATTTGCGCCTGTTCCTCGCGCGGCAGGGCGCTATCCATGAGACCGGCGGCCGAGCGGTACAGGAGCCGCCCACCCGCCCACAGGATATGCAGGGCAACTAGGAGGGCAAGGAGCGGGTCCAGCCACAGCCAGCCGGAAATCGCCGCCGCCGCGACGCTGACGATGATGCCCGCGGAAGTCCACACATCGGTCATCAGATGCGTCGCGTCCGCCTCCAAGGCAATGGCGTGATGTTTCTTCCCTGCGCGTAAGAGCAGGCGCGCGACAAAGAGGTTGAGCAGCGCGGCCAGGCCGGAAGCCGCCAATCCCGCGGGCACCGCCAGGAGCGCCGCCGGATGCAGGAAGCGCTGTATCGCCGCCCAGCCTATGCCCAGGGCGGCCAGGAGAATCAACAGCCCCTCGAAGCCGCTGGCGAAATACTCGGCCTTGCTGTGACCATAGGCGTGCTCCGCGTCCGCGGGTTTGGCGGCAATGGAAAGCATCCACAGGGTCATGATCGCGCCCGCGAGATTGACCAGGGATTCGAGCGCGTCCGAGAGCAGCCCCACCGAGCCGCTGACATGCCATGCCCAGCTCTTCAGCGCGATGGTGGCGAACGCCGCCGCGATGGAAAGCCAGGCCCAGACCTTCAGTCCGCCGCGCGGGTTCATGGCGCGCCTCCTGGTGTTTCCAGGTGCGCCAACAGGGGCGACAACAAAAGTTCCCGCCAATGCGCGAATGCCTCGCCCAGCGGATCGTCCGTTTGTCCGCGCAGCGCCAGCGTCCACCACGCGTCCTTTTCGGGATCGGGCGTGTTGTCGCCGTAGTCGCTGCCTTGCCATGCGATTCTTGCCTTGTTTTCTCCTTCCTGTAGCCACGTCCAGGCGGTCTGGGGGTAGAAAGGCAGTACCGCCGTCTGTCCCTGCCGCCACGCCGCCAGCCAGTCGGCGAGCAAGGCAAGGGGCTGTTCGACCGGGGAAAAGACGAAGGTCGTATCGAGCGCCACATGGCAGGTCTTTGGTGAAACGGGGCTGCCGTTTTCCAGCGCCCAGGCGTTGAGGCAAAGATGTTCCAGCCAGGCTTCGAGATAGTCCGCCGATTTGGCGCGGGCGCAGCGATAGCGCAGCAGGCCGCGGGAGGATTCCGGCGCGAAGCCGCGCAGGACGCCGCTCAACGCGAAATCCTCCACCTTGAGGGCGAAATTCGTGCTCGCCTCTTCGCGTCGTCCATAGGCCTGGCGCAAGGGGAGCAGTCTTTCGACATAGGCGGCAAGGGTGCGGATTTCGTGAGCAACCAGGATTTCGCCCCACGCGCCGCCGGGATATTCCACGCCGCTCATCGCTCTTTCTTGCAGGGCGGCGGCGTCCTCGCCCGCCAGCGCCGCGGGCAGGAGGCGCTGCATCAGCGCGTAACGGGGCAGGGGTTCTGCAATCAGCGGCTCGATGTCATCGGCTTCTTCGGCGGCTTCCGGCAAGGCAAGGCGCAGCGCGTCTTGCAGGAGCGCCCGTGCCGGATGCCGGAAAAACGCCCGCATCTGCGCCAGCGACACCCGCTGCGCCGCCGGAGCGGAGAGCGGCGCGGGAAAAAACGGCGGCTCCTCGGCAGATATTTCCAGTTTCCGGGATTGCCAGGCTTGGGCATATTCCTGATGAAAACTTACCAGCCGCGCATCCCGTCCCTCGGCAGAATTAAAATAGTTGGGGGAGAAGGGTTGCAGGGGGTGTTGCAGTTGCAGGCGTTCGGGCGGGCAGCCGGTGGCGCGGCAGCAGAATTCCAGCAGTTGCGCCACCAGAAGCGAGGGCGGCAGGGAACTGTCGTCGCGCTGGCTTTTGCCGGTATAGCTCAGGTACAGGCGGTCGCGGGCGGCGAGGACGAGATCGAGGAACAGGTTGCGCGCATCGAGGCGTTGCTGGCGGTCGCCGGGGCGATTTTCCAGCGCCATGAGGTCGAATTCCATCGTCCTTCCCGGTTGTGGGAAAACGCCATCCTCCAGACCCAGAAGGCAGATCATCCGGTAGGGCAACGGGCGCAGGCTGGAGAGCGCGGCGAAGGTGACGCAGCCGGTGGGCACGCCGCCCGCCGCCAGGGCGGACAATGCCTTTTCCAGCGCGGCGCAGGCGACGGGGGGATCGATGCGCGCATCTTTTGTTACCGCCATGTCGAGGCACAAGGCGTCGATGGCCGCCAGCACGCTACCGCGCGCTTCCTGCGTTTCGGGCGCGAGAGGGCTTTTTTCCTCATCCAGCCAGAAGGCGAGTTCCTCTTGCCAGAGGGCGCGCCATCCGGCGGCGGTGCGCGGATGGACGAGCAACGCGGCGAGCCGCTCCAGCCGTTCGATCAATTGCCACAACGCGCCCAGCAGACGGGCGCGCGAACCGGCAAGCGTCCCGGCGGGCAGGATGCCGGAAAATACCGGCGCAAGCTCCGTTTCCGGCGCGGGCAGGGCGTAGCCCAAGAACAGGCGGGCGAGCGCGTCGCGCCAGCCGTGGCGGGCATTGCCCAATCCCCAGTGCGCGCCCGCCGATTGCAGGGCGGCGGATAATTGCGCCAGATCGTCCGCCGTCAATTCCAGCGCCGCCATTGCCAGCGGCTCTTGCAGCAGGGCGGACACCTGGCTCATCGGCAAGCGCGCGGGCGGCAGGGTCGATTCCATCAAGGCGAGCAACAGGCGGGCGACCGGATTTTCCCGCGTCGCCTTTTGTCCGGTAATGGCGTAGGGAATGCCGCCGGGTCCCGTTTCGCCAAAGATGGCTTCGATCAAGGGCAGGGCGGCTTCCAGATCGGGCAAGGCCACCAGCACTTCGGAGGGCGTGAGCGTGGCGTCTTCCTCGAAGGCCAGGCGCAGTTGATCGTGGAGGATTTCCATCTGCCGCATGCGCGAATGCGCCACATGGATTTCCACGCTGCGATCCGTCTTCGCCAGCGGCCACATGCCCGTTTCCGGCAAGGTCAAATCGAGGATGCTGTCCTGAAAGCGCGCCAGCAGGCTGGGCGTGGCTCCGGCGGGCAGTTCTTCCTGGGCGGAGGAAAAACGGGAGGTTTCTTCTGCCTGTCCGTCCGTATATTCGAGGATCATCGCCATGCAGGCCTGCGTCTGCCGTCCCCAGTCGGCCAGCAAGGGATGGCGCGTATCCAGGTAATCGGCCTGCCCGCGCAGTTCTTGCCTGGCCTGCTGTTTGGCGCCGACCAGTTCCATCCAGTATTCGCGGCAGGGGTTGAGGAGGTAGAGGTGGATGTCCGTCCAGGCGGCGAGCCGCAGCAACATGTCGAGATATACCGGCGGCAGCGTCAGCGGACAGAACACCTGCACGCCTGCGGCAATCCCCGCCATCTGCGCCGCGTCCTGTCCGGCGTTGCGCAGGTTTTCCAGCGCGGCGAAGAAAGTCGCCGCCGGATGCGTCTCGCCGACCGTCAGTTCCGCCGTGAAGCGCCGCCACAATGCCGCTTGCCAAGCCTCGTCGGCACGCGCGGCGGCAGGCGCGGAGGGCGGCAGGGCGCGCTTTTCCTGCCGCCAGGCTTCGAGATAATCCGGACGATAGACGATGTAGGCGGCAAACAGGGCGGCGATTCTTTCCGCCAGTTCGTGCCGCATCAAGGCGTCGGCGCGATCGAGATAGCCGGCCAGCGGCGGCGCGGCGGCGAGGAAGGCAGCGTCTTGCAGGATATGGTCGATGCGCCAGCAGGCGCGCTCCGGCGCGAAGGGAGAATCCGGCGCCACCTGCGGCAGCAGACGGGCGATGCGCCGCCACAGCCAGAGCGCGAGAAAGGAAAAATTCACCCCCGCCGCCACGCCATGCCGCCGCGCCAGCGCCAGCGCCACGTCGCGTTGCAATGCCGCGCTGGGCACGATGACTTCCTGCGCGACGAAGGGGTCGGGCGGCGCGGCGGCAAGTTGCCACAGCACTTCGTCGCGCAGGATTTCGTAACGGTTGGAGGTATGCAGAAACAACATGACGTGATCGCGGATTCAGGAAGCGGCAAAAAGCAGGAATCCGCTTTTTGCCGCGTTCAGCCCAGAAGCACCAGTCCCCACACCACGCCCGCCGATATCAGGCTGCTCATGACGGCGGCGCTGCCCAGGTCCTTGGCGCGTCCGGCGAGTTCGTTGAATTCGGGCGAGGTTTTGTCCACGATGGCTTCCACGGCGGAATTCAGGAGTTCGACGATGAGCACCAACAACAGGCTGCCGACCAGCAAGGCGCGCTCGATGCCGTTTTTTCCCAGATAAAGCCCCAGCGGCAGGGTAACCGCCACCAGAAAAAGTTCCTGCCGAAAGGCGGCCTCATGCCGGAAAGCGGCAACGAAACCCTTCAGGGAGTAGCCCAGCGCGCGCACAATCCGCATCAACCCCGGCTTGCTCTTGAGCAGCGCGGCGGATTCGGGGGGAGGAGGAGGAATCGTCATAGGGTTGCAAGGATACCATTCCCACATGGCAGCGCGACACAATATCTGCACGGGTGCGATGAAAAGTGGAGGATGCCAAAATGATATTTGCCCCCGTTTATCTGGGTGCACTCCAAAGTTTTCCGCCAACCGTATCGAAATCACCCACGAAACCTCGCGCTTTTTTCGAGCGTGCTTACATTTGAAAATTCAGGAGCGTCCCGAAGGGACGCAATTTCGATAACCCCCGGCGTCAGCCGGGGGCGTGGCGGCTCATCCTACCCTGGATAGCCCCAACGGGGCGTTACCCGCAGCGGGGCAGCATGGGAAAAAACATTCGTTGCGCCCGTGTACGAAAAACGATTGCGATAGCGGCGCTGCCGGAAACGACGCATGTGCCGATGCCGCTGCACGATGTAACGCCCCGTTGGGGCTATATGATCTTGAGGCCATGTTCCCCCCGGCTGACGCCGGGGGTTATCGGAATCGCGTCCCTTCGGGACGCCTCCCGTGCACGGCGGCGCTTCGTCTGGACGATTTTCCTCTACTTTTAATCGCACCCACGTCAAAAAGTAAAAAACTACTTTTTGCCGGGTTAGTCAGCAAAAAAGGGCAAGCGGAGCTTGCCCTTTTTTGGTGGAAAGGCAACGAAAACCCGAGACCGTGCAAAAAAGTAGGTGGGTGCTTTTGGCCGTGCGCTCAGATTGCGCCTTGCAGGGTCATTGCGCTTTTTCCCGCCTGGTAGATGCCGTATGCGCCGTAGGCGAAAATCGAGGCGCCGGTTATGCCGCGCAGCCAGCGGGACTGTGCGATGGCGCGAAAGCGGAGGAGGATGAATCCTGCCAGCAGCAGGTTGGGCAGGGTGCCCAGACCGAAGGCCAGCATCGCCAGCGCGCCGCAGGCGGGCGAGGCGCTGCTCAGGGCGGAGGCGAGCGCGCCATAGACCAGGCCGCAGGGCAGCCAGCCCCAGAGGAAGCCGAGCGGCAGCGCCTGTCCGATGCGGCGCACCGGCAAGAAGCGGCGGCTCAGGGGCTGGATGCGCCGCCACAGGCGTTGTCCCTGTTTTTCCGCGAAGGCGAGGATGCGCGGCAATCCCATGAGATAGAGTCCCGCCGCCAGCAGCGCCAGGTTGGCAAAGAGCATCAGGGCAAGGCGCGTGGGCGCTTGCGCCGCCGCCGCCATGCCGCCCGCGCCCAGCGCCGCGCCCAACGCGCCCGCCACCAGCCCGGCAAAGGCATAGGCGAGGAGGCGTCCCAGGTTGTAG
>JAITEO010000142.1 GCA_031281985.1 Zoogloeaceae bacterium
CGGCGGAATGGTTGCGGGCGCGCGCAGCGCGCCCCTACAGGATCGTGCAGATGGGTAGTGGGTTTCCTTGCCTTTACCCAAAAAAGGGCAGGCTTCGCCTGCCCTTTTTTGCTGACCGACCCGGCAAAAAGTAGATTTTCACTTTTTGACGTATCAACCCCGCCGCCAGGTCGTGCCTTGCGGGCTGTCTTCCAAGAGGACGCCGGCGGCCTTGAGTTCGTCGCGCAGGCGGTCGGCGGTGGCGAAGTCGCGTTTCTTGCGCGCTTCCAGGCGTTCCTGGACGCGGGCGTCGATGGCGGCATCGCTCAGTGATTCGTCCGTTCCGCCGACGGGGGCGCGCAGATAGACTTCCGGCGGGCGGGTGAAGAGTCCCAGCACGCCGCCCAGCGCCTTGAGCTGACCGGCAAGGCGGGCGTCGCGGCTGCGGCGGACCTCCTGCGCCAACTCGAAGAGCAGGGCGATGGCGGCATGGGTATCGAAATCGTCATCCATGGCCGCCCGAAAACGCGCGGCATGCGGGGCGCTCCAGTCGATGGCCGTCTCTTCGGGCGGCACGTCGCGCAGGGTGAAATACAGGGTGTTCAGGCTTTCGCGCGCATCCGCCAGATGACTGTCGGCATAGTTGAGCGGACTGCGGTAATGGGTGCGCAAGATGAAGAAGCGCACCACTTCCGCGTCGAACTTTTTTAAAACATCGCGGATCGTGAAGAAGTTGCCCAATGACTTCGACATTTTTTCGTCATCGACGCGGATGAAGCCGTTGTGCATCCAGTAATTGACGAATTTCACGCCGTGCGCGCCCTCGGACTGGGCGATCTCGTTTTCGTGGTGGGGAAACTGCAAGTCCTGCCCGCCGCCGTGAATGTCGAAGTGCGTCCCCAGGAGATGCGAACTCATGGCCGAACATTCGATGTGCCAGCCGGGACGCCCCTCGCCCCAGGGCGAAGGCCAGGCAGGCTCGCCGGGCTTGGCGCGCTTCCAGAGCACGAAATCCAGCGGATCCTGCTTGGCGTTGCCGACTTCCACCCGCTCTCCCGCGTTCAGGTCATCGAGCGATTTGCCGGAAAGCTGGCCATACCCCGGAAATTTGCGCACCGAATAATTCACGTCGCCATTGGCCGCCCGATAGGCAAGGCCGTTTTTTTCCAGACGGGCAATCAACGCCTGCATCTGCGGCACGAATTCCGTCGCGCGCGGCTCATGATCGGGCGGCAACACGCCCAGCGCCTCGGCGTCCGCGCGCATGGCGTCGATGAAACGGTTCGCCAGGGCGGCGATGGATTCCTGATTCTCGGCGGCGCGGCGGATGATCTTGTCGTCGATATCCGTGATGTTGCGCACATAGGTCACGTCGAAACCGCTTGCCTTCAGCCAGCGATACACCGCATCGAAAACCACCATCACCCGCGCGTGCCCAAGATGACAATAGTCATACACGGTCATGCCGCAGACATACATCCTGACCTTGCCGGGTTCGATGGATACAAAGGGTTGTTTTTCCCGTTTGAGGGTATTGAAGATGGTGAGCATAGGGATCAGGAGACAGAGGACAGAGGACAGAGGACAGAACGCTCGCTGCGCTCGCTTTGTGGTCTGTGGGCGGTAGGTCGTGGTCGTGTGGTGGTCATATGGTGCGTTCCGTGGAGTTCGGGCGGGCGGCAGGTTGCCGACCCTACGAAGGTACTCCACCTTGGGGGGTAGCCCAAGGAGCCGTTGGGAAATGGAGAATTGTTGTAGAATCTTTTGTTCAATTTTTTACGAAGTATAGCATCGAGCATGACTTATCCTCCTCTTGGCGCTGCTGCGGCGCGATTCGTCTTGCGTCTTGTCGTGGGCATGGCGTTGTGTGTCGCGCTCATGCCGTCCGCCGTTTTCGCGGCGGACGGTCTGGCGGAAATCCAGAACCTGATGCGGCAGGGGCAATTTCCGCAGGCGCTCGCCAGCGTAGACGCCTATCTCGCCAATCGTCCCAAGGACGCGCAGGGGCGATTCATGAAAGGGCTGATTCTCACCGAACTGAAGCGGCCAAACGAGGCCATCGCCGTCTTTACCAAGCTCAGCGAGGATTACCCGGAACTGCCGGAACCCTACAACAACCTGGCCGTGCTCTACGCGCAGCAAAAGCAGTACGATCGCGCCCGCAGCGCGCTGGAAATGGCGATTCGCACCCACCCCTCCTCCGCCATCGCCTACGAAAACCTGGGCGATGTCTATGCCAAGCTGGCAAGCCAGGCCTATGACAAATCGCTGCAACTGGATACCTCCAACGCCGCCGCGCAAAGTAAACTCGCCCTGATTCGCGATCTGGTCAGCGCCCCCGGCAGCCGCACCCCGCCCGTCACCCCGCCCGCCGCAACCCCGCCGATTGCTGCGACCCCGCCGGTTGCCACGACACCGCCCGCCACCACGACCCCGCCACCCGCCGCAACGCCGCCCGCCACTACTACTACGATCGCCGCGGTTCCCACGCCAACGACCGCCGCGCCGCCCGCCGCTTCTCCCGGCAAAGCGGAAAGCAGCGCCACGGACGCGCAGCAGGAGGTTGCGCGCGCATTGGCCGCCTGGGCGGCCGCCTGGGCGCGGCAGGATGTCAAGGCGTATCTGGGGTATTACGCCAGCGGGTTCCAACCGCCCGGAGGCGCGAGCCGCAAGGCGTGGGAGGCCGAGCGCACCGAGCGCATCAAGCGTCCGAAGTGGATCAAGGTCAGCTATGACGCGCCCAGGATCAGCGTCGAGGGCAAGCAGGCGACGGCGCGTTTCCGGCAGTATTATCAGACGCCCAGTCTGCGCAACACCACGAACAAGACCCTGGTGTTCGTCCGCGTGGGCAACGCCTGGCAGATCCTGTCCGAAAAAACCAATTGATGCGCGCGCGTTTTTTGTCCTCCAGGCTGCGCGTTGCCGCGCTGGCAACGCTCCTCGTCGTGGGCGCGCTGTGGGCGTATTCCTTCTCCGGGCAGGACGCCCGCACGGATGCGGGCGAGGAAACGCTCGCCATCCCGGATACGGAGGAGATGACCGATGCCGCGCCCGAAGCGCAGCTCGAGCGCATTTTCGCCGACATCGAGGGCATGCGCCTGGAGGCGGCGTTACAGCGCGTGGAAGGATTGATCCAGCGCTATCCCAACTATCGCCTTGCCTATCTGATCAAGGGCGACCTGCTTCTTGCGCGCGCGCATCCGCTGGAAAACTTTGGCGACGCGCACGACGCCCCGCCGGAAAAGATCGCCGATCTGCGCGCCGAGGCCATCGTCCGTCTCCGGGGCTATCGCAGCAAGCCCTCCGCCAACGATGTGCCGCGTTACCTGCTGCAAATGAACGACGACCAGAAGCACGCCATCGTCATCGACACGCAAAAATCCCGCCTCTACCTGTACCGGAACGATCGGGAGCGTCCGCCGCGCCTGGTCGCCGATTATTACGTGAGCCAGGGCAAATTCGGCGCGAACAAGCAGATTCAGGGCGACCGGCGCACGCCGCTGGGCGTGTATCATGTCACCGCGCACATCCCGCAGGAAAAGCTGCCCGATCTGTACGGGCACGGCGCGTTCCCCATCAACTATCCCAATGAATGGGATCGGCGCCAGGGCAAGAGCGGTTCCGGCATCTGGCTGCACGGCACGCCGTCGGACACCTATTCTCGCCCGCCGCAAGCCTCCGACGGCTGCGTGGTGCTGACCAACCCGGATTTCGACGCGCTGGGCAAGGACGTGCAGATTGGGCTGACGCCGGTGATCATCAGCAGCAGCGTCGAATGGCTGTCGCCGGAGGGCTGGCAGCGCGAGCGCGCAGAACTGCGGCAAAATATCGAAGCCTGGCGCGCGGACTGGGAAAGCCGCGACAGCGAACGCTATCTCGCCCACTACGCGCGCAGCTTCAAGAACCGGCAACACGACTTTCAAAGTTTCGCCGCGCAAAAACGCGCGGTGAATCAAGGCAAGACCTGGATTACCGTCAAGCTGGAAAATCTTTCCATCTTCCGCAATCCCGGCGAGGAAGAACTGGTGGTCGTGACCTTCGACCAGGACTATGCCAGCAACAACCTGGTCAACCGCATGAAAAAGCGCCAATACTGGCAGCGCGAAAACAGCCAGTGGAAAATCGTCTACGAAGGCGATGCCTGAAAACCAACCCGAAAGGAGTATCCCGATGATCCGTTCCCTTTTCCTTGCCGCCCTCCTTGCCATATCGCCCCTGATATTTGCCGCGCCACGCGTGGAAATCAATACGAATCAGGGCAAAATCATCCTGGAACTGGATGCGAAAAAAGCGCCGAAAACGGTGGAGAACTTCCTTGCGTACGCCAAGAGCGGCTTTTATGACGGAACGATTTTCCATCGCGTCATTGCCGGTTTCATGATCCAGGGCGGCGGTCTCGATTCCGACCTGCGGCCAAGGGATACGCGCGCATCCATCGAGAACGAGGCCAAGAACGGCCTGAAGAACAAGCGCGGCAGCATCAGCATGGCGCGCACCGGCGAGCCGCATTCCGCCACCAGCCAGTTCTTCATCAATCTCGTGGATAACGACAATCTGGATTACCCCTCCTTCGACGGCTGGGGCTACGCGGTGTTCGGCAAGGTTGCCGAAGGCATGGACGTGGTCGATAAAATCGCGGGCGTACAGACGAAGCGCGCCGGCCCGCATCAGGATGTCCCGGTCGAACCCGTTGTCATTTTATCCGTCACCCTTCTTTCCGAAAAGTGAGCGCCGCCATGAAAATCAAACTTTCCACCAGCCACGGCGTCATCCTGCTGCAACTGAACGCCGAAAAAGCGCCCGTCACCGTCCAGAATTTCGTCCAGTACGTCGAGGACGGGCATTACGACAACACCATCTTCCATCGCGTCATTCCCGGCTTCATGATCCAGGGCGGCGGCTTCGAGCCGGGCATGCGGCAAAAGGAGACGCGTCCGCCCATCGCAAACGAAGCCGAAAACGGCCTGAAAAACAAGCGCGGCAGCATCAGCATGGCGCGCACCAGCGACCCGCATTCCGCCAGCGCGCAGTTCTTCATCAACGTGGTCGATAACGGTTTCCTCGATTTCAAAGCGCCTTCCGGCAACGGCTGGGGATACTGCGTCTTTGGCGAAGTAATCGAGGGTCTGGAGGTCGTCGATCGCATCAAGACCGTGAAAACCGCCAACCAGGGCTTTCATCAGGACGTGCCCGTCGAGGACGTTTTGATCGAAAAAGCCGAAGTCCTCGCCGACTAAGTGTCGTACTTCTTCATCTCCGACCTCCACCTGTCGCCGCGCGCTCCCGGCGCGGCGGACATTTTCCGGCGGCTGCTCGAAGACATTGCGCAGGCGGACAATCACCTGTACATCCTGGGCGATCTGTTCGAGGCCTGGGTGGGCGACGACGACGACGATCCCTTTTATCAGGAGATCATCGCCTTGCTGGATCGGGCGCGGCGGCGGGGGCTGGCGGTTTTTCTGCTGCATGGCAACCGCGATTTTCTCCTCGGCGCGCAGTTTTCCGCCCGCGCGGGCGTGACCCTGTTGCCCGACCCCTATGCGCTCTCCACGCCAGCGCGGCAATTCGTCCTCTCGCATGGCGACGCGCTGTGCGCCGACGACGCCGAATACCAGGCCTTTCGCGCCCAGACGCGCGCCCCCGGCTGGCAGGCTGGCTTCTTGCAGAAACCGCTTGCCGAACGCCGCGCCTTCGCCGAACAACTGCGCGCGCAAAGCGAGACCGCCAAGAACGCCAAGTCCGCCGCGCTGATGGACGTGAATCCGCAAGCCGTCACCGACTTCCTGCGCCAGCACGGCTACGCCACGCTGATCCACGGACACACGC
>JAITEO010000156.1 GCA_031281985.1 Zoogloeaceae bacterium
ATGGCCTTGCCCAGCACCCGTTCGGCTTCCTGCGCGGGACAAAGGGCGGGATGGAGCCAGGTGGATTTCAGCCGCTCGCTTTCTCGCGCGATGGCCGCGCGCTTTCTACAAAACGCCGCCCAGCGGGCATCATCGACCAGACCCAGCGCGCGTCCCGCTTCCGTCAGGCGCAGGTCGGCGTTGTCTTCCCGCAGTTGCAGGCGATACTCGGCGCGGCTGGTGAACATGCGATACGGCTCGGAGACGCCGCGCGTGATGAGATCATCGACCAGCACGCCCAAGTATGCTTCATCGCGGCGCAGCGTCCACGGCGCGCGCTCCATTGCCCGCAAGGCGGCGTTTGCGCCCGCCAGCAGCCCTTGCGCCGCCGCTTCCTCGTAGCCGGTGGTGCCATTGATTTGCCCGGCGAAAAAAAGTCCGGCGATGGCCTTGGTCTCCAGCGTGGCCTTCAGGGCGCGCGGGTCGTAGTAATCGTACTCGATGGCATAGCCGGGACGCAGGAGGTGACAGGCTTCCAGTCCTCGGATGGAGCGCACCAGCGCCAGTTGCACGTCGAAGGGCAGGCTGGTGGAAATTCCGTTTGGATAGAACTCGCGCGTGTCCAATCCTTCGGGTTCCAGGAATACCGGGTGATGGTCGCGTCCGGCAAAGCGGTGGATCTTGTCCTCGATGGACGGGCAATAGCGAGGCCCGACGCCTTCGATCACGCCCGCGTAGAGCGGCGAGCGATGCAGGTTGGCGCGGATGAGATCATGCGTTTCGGCGTTGGTTTCGGTAATCCAGCAGGGACGCTGTTCGGGATGCTGTCCGGCGCTTCCCAGAAAGGAAAACACCGGCAAGGGCGCATCCGAATCCTGGCGCGTCATGACGGAAAAGTCGATGCTGTTGCCATCGAGGCGCGGCGGCGTTCCGGTCTTCAGGCGTCCCTGCGGCAGGCCGAGTTCCTTTAGCCGCGCCGCCAGCGTGTGGCTGGCCGGATCGCCCATGCGTCCCGCCGGATGATGTTGCATCCCGACGTGGATCAGCCCGTTCAAAAAGGTCCCCGCCGTCAGCACCACGCTCTTTGCCTGGATGCGGATGCCCATCTGCGCGACGACGCCCGCCACCCGGCCGCCTTCCACGATCAGGTCGTCACAGGCCAGCGCGAACAAGGAGAGATTGGGCTGGCGCTCCAGTTGCGCGCGTATCGCCTGTTTGTAGCGCGCGCGGTCGGCCTGCGCGCGCGTTGCCCGCACCGCCGGCCCCTTGGAATGGTTGAGGATGCGAAACTGTATGCCCGCCACATCCGCCGCCGCCGCCATCGCCCCGCCCAGCGCATCCACCTCCTTGACCAGATGTCCCTTGCCGATGCCGCCGATGGAAGGATTGCAACTCATCGCGCCCAGCGTTTCCAGATTGTGCGTCAATAGCAGCGTGCGCGCGCCCATCCGCGCCGCCGCCAGCGCGGCCTCGACGCCGGCATGGCCGCCGCCGACGACAAGGACATCAAAATGTGTAAAAAGCATTGGAATCGGGAATTGGGAAGCAAGGAGCGGACATGCGGGACGCCCGCCGGATTTCTGCCGTGGAAAATTGCCGGATTTTACGCCAGGCGCGGCGCTGGTGCTAAACTTCCGTTCCCTCGGTTCTTTTGTTTTCTCCCCCCATGCCGGAACTCACGCTCAATGGCGAACGCCGCTCGTTTCCCGCCACGCTGGCAACGCTGGCCGACCTGATGGCGCATCTGGACTACGCGGGCAAGCGCGTCGCCGTGGAAAAAAACGGCGACATCGTGCCCAGAAGCCAGTACGCGACAACCCCCCTGTCTTCCGGCGACACGCTGGAGATTGTCGTGGCGGTGGGGGGCGGGTAGGAGGCGGCAAAAAGTACTACTTTTTGCCGGGCTGATCAGCAAAAAAGAGCAAGCGGAGCTTGCCCTTTTTTGGGGTAAAGGCAACGCAACCC
The DNA here is from genome assembly GCA_031281985.1 of Zoogloeaceae bacterium. GTDB lineage: Bacteria > Pseudomonadota > Gammaproteobacteria > Burkholderiales > Rhodocyclaceae > Azovibrio. The sequence continues at coordinate 1,945 of JAITEO010000156.1, forward strand.
CCCAGATCGCGCTGGTTTTGCGTTGGGTTTTAAAGGTTTGAAGGCGAAGCTTGCTTTGCCTTCAAACCCTGACTAACCCGGCAAAAAGTGGTTTTTTACTTTTTGCCGTTTAGGAATTTTTCATGGATCAACTGTTTATTGCCGGACGCGGCTTTTCTTCTCGTCTTTTGGTCGGTACGGGCAAGTACCGGGATTTTGCCGCAACCCGCGCGGCCATCGAGGCTTCTGGCGCGCAGATTGTCACGGTCGCCATTCGCCGCACCAATATCGGACAGGACCCGAAACAGCCGAATCTGCTGGAAGTCCTCGATCCCGCCCGTTATGTCATCCTGCCCAACACGGCGGGCTGCTACAGCGCCGAGGAAGCGGTGCGCACCCTGCGGCTGGCGCGCGAGCTGCTCGATGGTCAGGCGCTGGTCAAACTGGAAGTGCTGGGCGACGCAAGCAGCCTGTTTCCCAACATGCCGGAAACGCTGAAAGCGGCCAAAACTCTGGTGCAGGAGGGTTTTCAGGTCATGGTCTACTGCGCCGACGATCCCATACAGGCGAAGATGCTCGAAGACATGGGCTGCGCCGCCGTCATGCCGCTGGCCTCGCTGATTGGTTCCGGCATGGGCATCGTCAATCCCTGGAACCTTTCGCTGATCATCCGCAACGCCCAGGTCCCGGTGCTGGTGGACGCGGGCGTGGGCACGGCCTCCGATGCCGCGCTGGCAATGGAACTGGGCTGCGACGGCGTGCTGATGAATTCCGCCATCGCCCTCGCGCAGGAACCCGTATGGATGGCCTCGGCAATGAAAAAAGCCGTGGAAGCCGGACGCGAAGCCTACCTGGCAGGACGCATGCCCAAAAAGTTCTACCACGCAGACCCGTCTTCCCCCACCACCGGCCTGATGGAATGCGTCAAAAAGTAAGAAACCACTTTTTGCCGGTTCAGTCAGCAAAAAAGGGCAAGCGGAGCTTGCCCTTTTTTGGGGTAAAGGCAAGGCAACCCACTACACATCTGCACGATCCTGTAGGGGCGCACTGCGTGCGCCCCTACGACCGCGCAGATCGCGCTGGTTTTGCGTTGATTTTTAACGGGTTTGAAGCCAGGCTTTGCCTGGTTTCAAACCCCAAGATAACCCGGCAAAAAGTGGGTTTTTACTTTTTGACGTTTCCTTAAGTGGATTCTTACTTTTTGACGCCTCCCCCTCACATTCGTAGCTTCGTGCGCCGCATGGGGCGCATGTCGGCGGCGCAGGAGCGGTATCTGCATGCCATGATGCCGAAGATTGGCGTGCCCTTTCGTCCGGAGCCGCTCGATCTCACCGCGCTCTTTGGCCGCGCCGCGCCGAAGTTGCTGGAAATCGGCTGCGGCATGGGCGAAACCACGGCGCGCATTGCCGCCCTGCACCCGGAAAACGATTACCTGGGCGTGGAAGTGCATACGCCGGGCGTGGGCAGCCTGTGCAAGCGGATTGCCGAAATGGGACTGGAAAACCTGCGCATCATCCAGCATGACGCCGTGGAAGTCGTGCGCGCCATGCTGCCGGAAGAGACGCTCTGCGGCATCCACATTTTCTTTCCCGACCCCTGGCAGAAGAAGCGACACCACAAGCGCCGCCTGATCCAGCCGCCCTTCGTCGCCGAACTGACCCGCCGCCTGCAACCCGGCGGCTATCTCCACTGCGCGACGGATTGGCAAGACTACGCGGAACAGATGCTGGCGGTGCTTAGCAACGAACCCGAACTGATGAACACGGCGACGAACTACGCGCCCCGCCCGGAATATCGCCCCCTCACCAAGTTCGAACAGCGCGGCCGTAGGCTGGGACACGACGTGTGGGATCTGGTGTTCGTGCGTAGGTAAACGTCAAAAAGTGAAAAACCACTTTTTGCCGGGTCAGTCAGCAAAAAAGGGCAGGCAAAGCCTGCCCTTTTTTGGGGTAAGGCAAGGGAACCCACTACCCACCTGCACGATCCTGTAGGGGCGCACTGTGTGCGCCCGCCAACCGTCATACGGAGGGGGTGCAATGAAAAGTGGAGGAACCAAACGCAGCACCGCCGCTTGCCGTCCCCTCTCCCCCAATCCTTTGGGGGAGAGGGTGCCCGATAGGGCGGGAGAGGGCTTGCACCCTGCAAGGGGGCGGCACGGCACGTTGTTAGGGTTTTTGGGAGAGCTGCAGCCTGCAAGCCCTTCCTTGAGAAAGGGTGGACTGAGGGGGGTTGCG
>JAITEO010000178.1 GCA_031281985.1 Zoogloeaceae bacterium
CCCTATACCAAAAGTCAGAGATGCCGTGTCCTTTGGCGTGAGGGGCAGAAAGAGGATAGACGACAGCGCGCTTGCTGTGCTCGCTTCGTGGTCGGTGTCCCGTCGTCCGTGGTCGCGGGTTGGGTAGAACTGGCTCCGTGGGTTTTCGGATTACAGAATACGGAGTACAAAGGCGCGGAGCGCCGCTCCGTCTTCTGTATTCTGTATTCTGTCTTCTGTCTTCCGTCCTCTGTCTTCTGTCCTCCGACGATTACAGTTGTTTCCGTGCGATTTTCAGGGTCTGGATGCGGTAGGCGATCTGGCGGGAGGTCATGTTGAGGAGGCGGGCGGCCTTGGCCTGGACCCAGCCGGCCTGTTCCAGCGCCGCGATGACGCGCGCGCGCTCGGAGGAGGCCGCGGCGTCCATGTCGTCGGGCGCGGCTTCCGGATATGCGCGCGCCGGGGCAGGAAGGCGTTCCCGGCCGGGAAAGCGGATCAGTTCCTCGTCGATCTGGCCGTCTTCGGAGAGCACGGCGGCGCGTTCCAGGCAGTTTTCCAGTTCGCGCACATTGCCCGGCCAGTCGTAGCGGGCAAGGCAGCACAGCGCCGCGTCGGCGATGCGCAATTTGCGTTTTTGCGCGTCGCCGATTTTCATCAACAGGTGATGGCAAATATCGGGAACGTCCTCCAGACGCTCCCGCAGCGGCGGCAGGTTGAGCGGCATGACGTTCAGGCGATAGAACAGGTCTTCGCGGAAATCGCCGCTATCCACCGCCGCTTCCAGATCGCGATGCGTGGCGGCGATGATGCGCACATCCGCCTTGATGCTGCGGCTACCGCCAATGCGCTCGAATTCGCCTTCCTGCAACACCCGCAACAGCTTGGCCTGGAAGGCCGGGGAAATCTCGCCGATTTCGTCGAGAAACAGCGTGCCGCCGTCGGCCTGCTCGAAGCGTCCCTTGCGGCTACAGATTGCGCCGGTAAAAGCGCCGCGTTCATGCCCGAAGAGTTCGGATTCGAGCAGGTTTTCCGGCAACGCGGCGCAGTTCAGCTTGACCAGCGCGCCGCGCGCGCGCGGCGAGTTGTAGTGAATGGCGTTGGCAATCAATTCCTTGCCCGTGCCGGTCTCGCCGCGAATCAGGACGGTGGTGTTCCATTTGGCCACCAGCCGCACCTGCTCGAACACCCGCCGCATCGCGCCGGAGCGTCCCACCACGCTGTCGAAGCCGTGTTGATGGCGCACCGCGCGCCGCAGCAGATCGCGCTCTTCGAGCAGGGAGCGTTTTTCCAGTTCCACCTGCAGGGAAAGGCGCAGGCTCTGGCCAATCAGGTTGGCGATCATTTCCAGAAAGTGCGCGCGATCCTCCAGGAGTTCCTCCTCTTCGCTCTGCGGCTGCACGGCCAGAACGCCCTGCAGGTTGCCCGCGACCTTTATCGGCGCGGCGATGAAGGGAAGGAGCGGGTCGTAGATGCCCATCTTGTTGGAAAAGCGCCGTTCTTCCTGCACGCGCCGCAAGATGACCGTGCGGTTCTTTTCCATGACGAATCCCAATACGCCCTCGCCGGACTGGTAGCGTACCGGCGGCTCCAGGCTGGCGGGATGCACGCCATGCACGCATTGCACCAGCAGGCTGCCATCCGGTTCCAGCACGCTGATCAGGCCTCGTCCCAGCGCGGCGGATTCGTCGAGAATGCGCAGCACTTCCCGTATGGTTTCGCGGTAGTCCAGCGAACGGGAAAGCACCTGGCTCACCCCATAGAGCGCGTCGAGATGCACCCGATGCAGATCGTGCCGTTGCGCATTGGCCGCGCCGTTTGGAGCCTCGACTTCCCTTTCCCTTTGCATGCCCGCCGTATTCATGCGCCGCTCCTTGCGGGCAGTTCCACGAGGACGCGGCATCCGCCGCCCGGCGCGGGCAGGATGTCCAGCAAGCCGCCGTGCTCGGTCACCACCTGTTGGGCGCGCGACAGCCCCGTGCCCAGATGTCCCGTGCGGCGCGCGTGGGTCGTGAAAAAGGGTTCGAAAATCTTGAGTTCCAGTCCAGGGGGAATGCCGGGGCCGCTATCGTCGATGCACACCTGCACGCCCGCTTCGGCACGCGTCGTCAGGCGGATTTCACGCGTTTTCCAGCCGCGCGTAGACAAGGCGTCGATGGCGTTATCCACCAGCGCCTTGAACAGCGCGCGCAACTCGATGGGGCGTCCCAGAACGCTCGGCAAGGTGGCGGCAGGCTGCCAGTGGATGCCCACGCCACAAGCCAGGAGGCGTGGCGTGCACACGTTCAATACGTCGCGCAGCACCTCGTTGAGATTGACCGGCGAAATGGCTTCCCGCTGGCTTTGCGCAATCAATTGGCGCAGTTCTTCGAGGTGCGCGCGGCCTTCCTGCAAGGCCGATTGTAGCGCCTTTGCCATGTCCGGCTCGCGCGTCTGCAGACGGGCAATGACGGACGCCATGACGTTCAATGGCCCTTCCAGGCGAAACAGCATGGCGGAAAGGCTCTCGCGCAGGGCGGCGGCATGCTCCTCCTCCGCCACCTGCGCGCCAAGCGCCACCAAGCGCGCGTTTTCCTGCGCGCGATGATATAGGCTCTCCTGCTGCGAGGTCTGAAACATGACCATGGATTCCCGCCAAAACTGGACGCGCCAGCTTTCGCATGTTTTGTGCCATGTTCATTTTTTATTTGTTTTCAACACGTTACCGGCAAACCCCAAATGCCGGATGCCCTGTATGCACCAAGTTGGTGAGCAGAAAAACGCCAGTCTGGCGCAATAGGAGGAGGCGCAAGTAAAACGGAAGACGCCCGATACATTACGAAGCACAGCCAAACTCCCTTGGCAGGGTGCAAGCCCTT
>JAITEO010000216.1 GCA_031281985.1 Zoogloeaceae bacterium
ATACAAAGTCGCCATGACCGCCTGCATGAGAAAACTCCTGACCATCATGAACACCCTCGTGAAAAGGAAAACAACATGGACTGATCTTTCTGTCGCTTGACACGGTTGCTCTCCCGCCCCTGACGGGGCACCCTCTCCCCCAAAGGATTAGGGGAGAGGGGACGGCAAATAGCGGCGCTTCGTTTTTGTTTCCTCCACTTTGGATTGCACCCCACGCCGGGCGGCGTCTATGCATCCCACTCCTCGACAATCTTTCCATCGACCTCATAGGCAACGCACCGGATTTCCGGAAAATTCCGCAGGATGGTTGCTTCTATCGTGCCCTTTATGCGCCCCTGCATCGCTATCGTATTGTTGAGGTAGCGCATTGCCTCTTCATCGAAAGCGATGATGAAGGTCGTTCCCTCGATACGCGCGCCGCGCAGATAGGCATAGAGCGGCAGCGCCCCCTCATAGGCAGACGAGAAGCTGATATTCAATGGGTAAAATGGAGCGTCAAGGTCCTTGTTTCGCACCTGGTCGCCAAGCGCCAGCATCGCCATCACAACCCCTTCGGGGGTCTTGAAATCGCCTGGAATCGTCGATTCGACAAAAAAGAAGTCTCCTCTATCGGTAAGTCTTTCCCTGTCGGGAAAGACAACCGGCATATCCGCCAGCGCGCTTGCGCTTACCGCGGCCAGAACCGCCATCCCTATCCACTTCATGGACAGCCTCTTCTTGATTCCACGCATCGTTCTCCTCCTCGTCAGAAACCAGATCCGCCCCGCCGCCCAGGTTGCCGGACGGAGCGCGCGCGTCTTTCGGCACTATAGCATAAGCGCCCGCCATATTCACCAGCGGGACACCCCGCGCGTGGCTGTCGGGAGAATGCGAATACGAGCAACAAACGCTTGACAGTGAGAGTTATTATCATTTATCATAAGCGCCGTTTTTGTCCACGAAGGCATTGCCATGAATCCTGTCCCTGCCGCCATTCCCCTGCCTTTTGCCAGTCCTGGCGAACCGGTGCGGATTACTGGCATCGGGCATGGGCGCGATCTGGAAAAGCGGCTGGCGGCGATGGGGTTGGCGCTGGGCAGCGAGCTTTGCCTGATGCAGCAGGAAGGCGGCAATCTGGTGGTGGCGGTGGGCAATACCCGGCTGGCGCTGGGACATGGACTGGCGCAGAAAGTATTGGTCACGCCGGTATAGGAAAAGACGTCAAAAAGTAAAAACCTACTTTTTGTGCGGCTTTGTCGCATCTGGCTTTGCCAGACCAGCCTTCGGCTGTCCTGCGGCCTTCGACCTTGTGCCGGTTCGGTTAGCAAAAAAGGGCAAGCAAGAGCTTCGCCTTTTTTGGAGTAAAGGCAACGAAAAAACCACGGCTGGATGTGGTTTCCCTTTTCATCTGTTCATCCGGGAGGCATATGACGAACTTACTGGAACACATGCGGGTTGGGCGGCGTGGCGTCGTTACTGGTTTTGCCAGGAAGGACGGCATCGATGATCGCGCCTATCGGCAGAAACTCCTTTCCATGGGGCTGACGCGCGGCGTGGAATTTCAGGTGACGCGCCAGGCGCCGATGGGCGATCCGGTGGAAATCAGCGTGCGCGGCTTTTCTCTCAGTCTGCGAAAAGACGAGGCGGCGGCGCTTCTGGTGGAATGGGCGAACGATTCGACAAACGGAGCATCCGCATGAACGATGAGAATAAAAAGCGTCTGACCATTGCCCTCGTGGGCAATCCCAATTGCGGCAAGACCACCTTGTTCAACGCCCTGACGGGTTCCCGGCAACGGGTGGGCAACTGGCCGGGCGTGACGGTGGAAAAAAAGACCGGCGTCTTCACGCACAAGGGTTGCCAGGTGGATGTCGTCGATCTGCCGGGCGTGTATCTGCTCGATGCCGTGGGCGGCGTCGCGCAAGACGAGGACGTGGCGCGGCAATACGTGCTGGCGCAGGAAGCCGACCTGATCGTCAATATCCTCGACGCCTCCAATCTGGAGCGCAACCTCTACCTGACCACGCAGTTGCTGGAAATGCGCGTGCCGCTGGCGCTGGCGCTGAACATGGGCGACGTGGCAAAGGACAAGGGCGTCACGGTCGACGCGGCGGCGCTCGCCAAGGCGCTGGGCTGTCCGGTACTGTCGCTCATCGCTTCCAGGAACCAGGGCGTGGACGCCCTGAAGGATTTCCTGGTCGGCGCGGAAAACTTTGCCATACCCCAAGCGCGTCCCGGCTATCCCCAGGCGGTCGAGGCGGCGATCGACGAAGTGCAGGCGCATATCGCGCAGCAGGTCACGCACAAGGCGGACGCGCGCTGGCTGGCCTTGAAGGCGCTGGAAGGGGACGCGCGGGCAATGGCGCTGGCGACGGCCTGCGGCGCCGCGCCGCAAACCCTGCGCGCGAGCCTGGAAAAAGAATTGGACGACGAACTCGATGTCATCGCCGCGGACGCCCGCTATGGCTTCATCGGCGAGGTGGCGCGCGCCGTCGTGACGCGCGCGGCGCGCACGCGGCGCACGCGCTCCGACCGCATCGATCAGGTGGTGCTGAACCGGATGCTGGGCATTCCCGTTTTCCTCGCCATGATGTATCTGATGTTCCTGTTTACCATCAACCTGGGCGGAGCATTTGTCGACTTCTTCGATCAACTGGCCCAGGCGATTTTCGTCGACGGCCTGGGCGCGCTCCTGGAAGGCATGGGCGCGCCGCCCTGGCTGAACGTGCTCCTGGCAAAAGGACTGGGCGGCGGCATCCAGACGGTGGCGAGCTTCATTCCCATCATCGGCTTTCTCTTCCTCTTCCTTTCCTTCCTGGAAGATTCCGGCTACATGGCGCGCGCGGCCGTCGTCATGGATCGCTGCATGCGCTTCATCGGACTGCCCGGCAAATCCTGCGTGCCGCT
>JAITEO010000271.1 GCA_031281985.1 Zoogloeaceae bacterium
AAAAGTAGGTTTTTACTTTTTGACGTTTACTATCGTTGCGAACATTTCCCGTGTTGCCGCCACCTTGTCCTGCAAGTTGGGCATGTGGCGATAAAAGGCGAGTCTGTCCTGGCCGGCCAGTTTGTAGTTCTTGTCCCGCGCTACCAGTTGGACGATGTTCAGGGGGTCGAATGGCGGCGAGCGGGCGAATTCGGGGGCGAAGGTGACCAGGAGGCGGTCGCCGCCGGCGTCCAGTTTTTGTACGCAATACGGTTGCAGGAAAAGGCGCAGCCGGTGGAGGGCGATCAGCGATTCGCCTTGTGGCGGCAGGGGGCCGAAGCGGTCGATCAGTTCTTCTTGCAGGGCGTCGATTTCTTCCGTCGTGCCGCTCTCGCTCAAGCGTTTGTAGAGGCTCAAGCGTTCGCAGATGTCCGGGCAGTAGGCATCCGGCAAGAGGGCAGGGAGGTGCAGGTTGATTTCCGCGGCGAGGCGGGCAGGGCGGGTCAATTCCTCCTCGTCCGGAATCTTGCCCTGGCGCAGCGCCGTCACGGCGCGGTTCAGCATGTCGGCGAAGTGCGTGAAACCGACTTCCTGCATCTCGCCCGACTGGTTTTCGCCCAGCACCTCGCCCGCGCCGCGAATTTCCAGATCGTGCATCGCCAGATAAAAGCCGGAACCCAGGTCCTCCATCGACTGTATGGCCTCCAGGCGTTGTCGCGCCTGCCGGGTCAAGGACTTTTCGTCTTCCGACAGCAGATAGGCGTAGGCCTGGTGGTGGGAACGCCCGACCCGGCCGCGCAATTGGTGCAACTGCGCCAGGCCGAGTTTTTCCGCCCGGTTGATGAGGATGGTGTTGGCGTGCGGATTGTCGATGCCGGTCTCGATGATGGTGGTGCACAGCAACAGATTGGCGCGGCGGCTGATGAAATCGCGCATCACCCGCTCCAGTTCGCGCTCGTGCATCTGGCCGTGACCGACGACGATGCGGGCTTCGGGCAGCAGCTTTTCCAGCCGTTCGCGCATGCTTTCGATGCTCCGGACTTCGTTGTGCAGGAAATACACCTGTCCGCCGCGTTTCAGTTCTCGCAGCACGGCTTCGCGGATGATGCCGTTGGAAAAATGGGAAACGAAGGTCTTGATGGACAGGCGTTTTTGCGGCGCGGTGGCGATGACGGAAAAATCGCGCAGTCCCTCGAGGCTCATCGCCAGCGTGCGCGGAATGGGCGTGGCGGTAAGCGTGAGCACATCCACGTCGGCGCGCAGCGCCTTCAGAAGCTCTTTTTGGCGCACGCCAAAACGGTGTTCCTCGTCGATCACCACCAGTCCCAGGCGCGCGAATTTCACCGTCTGGGCAATCAGCTTGTGCGTGCCGATGACGATATCGACCTTGCCTTCCGCCAAGGCTCCCAGGGTATGGGCGCTTTCCTTGCCACTCTTGAAGCGGGAAAGTTCCGCCACCACGATGGGCCAGCCGGCAAAACGGTCGGAAAAGGTCTGGTAGTGCTGTTCGCACAACAGCGTCGTCGGACAGAGCACGGCCACCTGCTTGCCGCCTGCCACGGCGCAGAAGGCCGCGCGCAGGGCGACTTCCGTCTTGCCGAAGCCCACGTCGCCGCACACCAGCCGATCCATGGGTTTGCCGGACTGCATGTCCTCCAGCACGGCGGCGATGGCGGCGCTCTGATCCGGTGTTTCCTCGAAGTCGAAGCCTTCGGCAAAGGCGCGGTAATCCTGCTCGGAAAAGGAAAAGGCGTGTCCCGGACGCGCGGCGCGGCGGGCATAGAGCGCGAGCAGTTCGGCGGCGGCGTCCCGCGCTTGGCGCGCCGCCTTTTTCCTCGCCTTTTCCCATTGGCCCGACCCCAGGGTATGCAGCGGCGCGTTTTCCGAATCCGCGCCACAATAACGGGAAATGAGGTGCAACTGGGAGACGGGCACGAACAGCCGGGCGTCGTCGGCATAGTGGATTTGCAGGAATTCCTGCGACCCTTCGTCGAAATCCATGCGCGCCAGCCCCATGTAGCGGCCAATGCCGTGGAATTCATGCACGACCGGATCGCCCGTCTTCAGTTCGGTCAGGTCTTTCAGCCAGTTGTCCAGACTGGCGCGTCTTACACGCATTCTTTCTGAAGGGCGGGCGCTACCCGCGTACAGTTCGTATTCGGTAAGGAGCGCCAGGCGCTTTTCCAGCAGCAAGCCCGCATGCAGGGGCGCAACGCCCAGCGCGAAGCGATCCGCGCCTGCCAGGAACGCCTCCAGGCTGGCGGCGGGGACAGGCTTGAGCGCGTGTTCCGCCAGCATCTGCGCCAGCGTCTCCCGGCGTCCCGGCGATTCCGCCAGCAGCAGGACGCGCCCGGGAAAATCCGCGAGAAAACGCTTTAACGCCATCAATGGGTCTTCCGCGCGCCGATCCACCGCAACGTCCAGTACCAGCGGCGCGTCGTCCGGGGACGGAAGCCGAATTCGCGCATGACGTTGCGCGACAGAAAAAAAGTCTTCTTCGGAAAGGAACAAATCGGAAGGGTGCAGCAAGGGACGCGCCTTGTCGCCGGAGAGCATGGCATGGCGCGCGCGCGTCTCGCGCCAGAAATCCGCCAGCGCGCCGGGAACGTCGCCATGCAGGACGAGCAGGGGATCGTTTTCCGCCAGGTAGTCGAACAGCGTGGCGGTTTCCTCGAAAAAGAGCGGCAGGTAATACTCTATTCCCGCCGTGGCGATGCCCGCGGAAACATCCTTGTAGACCTGCGCCTTTGCCGGGTCGCCTTCGAACAGTTCGCGGAACCTGCGGCGAAAACAGGCGCGTCCCTGCTCGTTCATGGGAAATTCCCGCGCGGGCAGGAGGCGGATTTCCTGCGCCGGATACAGGGTGCGTTGCGTATCCACGTCAAAGGCGCGGATGGAGTCGATTTCCTCGTCGAACAGATCGATCCGGTAGGGGAGCGCCGACCCCATGGGAAAAAGGTCGATGAGGCCGCCGCGAATCGAGTATTCGCCCGGCGACACCACCTGGGTGACATGCTGATACCCCGCCAGCGTCACCTGGGCGCGAAACCGCTCCCCATCCAGGTTTTCCCCCTGGACGAAAACGAAGGAGTGGGCGGCCAGAAAAGCGGGCGGCGGCAGGCGATAGAGCGCGATGGCGGCGGGAACCAGCAGTATCCGGCATTTCTTCTGCCACACCGCCCACAGGGTAGCCAGGCGCTCGGAAACCAAATCCTGATGCGGCGAGAAATTGTCATAGGGCAGCGTCTCCCAGTCCGGCAGCAGACGCGCCTCCAGATTCGGCGCAAACCAGGCGATTTCTTCCTGCAATCGCTGCGCGTCCAGCGCGTTGGCGGTGAGGACGACCAACAACCGTCCCTCGATGGCCAACGCCGCCCGCGCCAGCCACAAGGCATCCTGACTGCCGGAGAGCGGCGGCCAATCCAGCTTGTGACCAGGAAGCGGCAAGGGCAAATCGGCAAGAGACGCAAAAGAGACGGCAGGAGTCACGGGCGAGCAAGAACGTTATCGGAGGGAGAAAAAGCGGTTTTGAAGGAGAATCGCAAAAACGGCGGAATCGTACCGCAAAATCACGAAGGATGCCGCTACATGCTATATAAATAACCCATCCCAGACGAAGCGCGGCCAACCTCCCTTTGCAGGGTGCAAGCCCTCCCTTGACAAGGGGAGGCTGGGGAGGGATTTAATGGCGCTGGAACAGGCACCAATGCCCAACGGCCGCAAGCCCCCCTCAGTTCCCCCTTGTTGTCAAGGGGGAGGAAAACCATCCTGTTCATCCTGTCATCCTGTCGAATTTCCTCTGTCCCCTTGTCAAGAGGAAAAACAATTTTGACAGGATGAACAGGATGGACAGGATGAACCCTCAATCCGGGTGCGATGAAAAGTGGAGAAAAACCGTCCAGACGAAACGCCGCCGCGCACGGGAGGCGTCCCGAAGGGACGCGATTCCGATAACCCCCGGCGTCAGCCGGGGGGAACGTGGCCTCCAGATCAAGTAGCCCCAACGGGGCGTTACGTCGTGCAGCCGCATCGGCACATGCGTCGTTTCCGGCAGAGCCGCTATCGCAATCGTTTTTCGTACACGGGCGCAACGAATGTTTTTTCCCATGCTGCCGTTGCGGGTAACGCCCCGTTGGGGCTATCCAGGGTGGGATTGGCCGCCACGCCCCCGGCTGACGCCGGGGGTTATCGGAATCGCGTCCCTTCAGGACGCTCCCGGATT
>JAITEO010000272.1 GCA_031281985.1 Zoogloeaceae bacterium
GGATTTCAGTCTGAACGAAAAGCAACTCCTTGGAAAAGAATAAAAATGAATTTGAATATCTATGAAATCCTCGTAAAGAACCCCGAAAACCCTGCTGCAATCCCGCTCACAGTCCGTGCCAATGCCATGTGTACGGGCGCTTTTCGCGCGCGGTTTCGTGCGGGTTGCCTGTCGCCGGTTTCGTCATCCGCCAGAAAACGAAACGGCAAGAAACGCCGGAAGGCGCAGATAGGGGGGGGGAGGAGAATGGCGCTGGAAGCCACAGCCGGAAAAAACCGGCCGGGCGGGAGGTATCGGATTTACGCGCGGCGCGGCAGCCGTCTTGCGCGTGGCGGCTTTGTGTCGTCTTTTGGCGGCGTGGCGCGTAGGGAAGCAAGCGTGAGGATGCCGAGGGTGCTGCCGTTGTGCAGGATGGTGGCGGCGACCGGGGAGAGAAGGCCCAGGGCGGCGGCGGAGAGGATGCCGGTGTTCAGTCCCAGGGTCAGTTTGTAGTTGGCGTCGATGCGCCGCATGACGGCGTTGGCGATGTTCTTGGCGGTGACGACGCTTTCTATGCCGTCTTCCAGCAGCACGATGTCGGCGGTCAGGCGGGCGACATCCGCGCCCTTTTGCATGGCGATGCCCACATGCGCCGCCGCCAGCGCGGGCGCATCGTTGATGCCGTCACCGACGAAAGCGATTTTCGCGCCCGTCTTCTTCAGCTTTTCCACGATGCCCGCCTTTTCTTCCGGCAGCAATTCGGCGTGAAAACCATCCAGCCCCAGCGCATCGGCCAGTTCGTGCGCCCGACTCGCATGATCGCCCGTGAGCATCAACAGGCGCTTGACGCCCAGGGCGCGCAGACGGGCAACCACGTCCCGGCTTTCCGGACGCACATGATCCTTCAAGGCCAACACGCCGGAAAGCCTGCCGCCATAGCCGATGTACAGCAGCGTCTTGCCTTCGCCATACAGACGGCCGATTTCGGCGCTCCAGGGCGAGGTGTCGATGTGCTCGTGCTGCTCGATGAAATGGCGCGACCCCACCACCACGCGCTTGCCCTCAATCACGCTGGTCACGCCATGCGCGACGACGAATTCCACCTCGTTGTGCGCGAAATGACGTCCGTGTATGGTGTGCGCGGCGGCGACGACCGCCAGCGCCAGCGGATGAAAATAGTGCTCTTCCACCGAGGCCGCCAGCCAGATGAGTTCTTCCGGCGAGAAGTCGGCGTCGAAGGTGATGGCGTCGGTGACTTCCAGATCGCCGGAAGTCAGGGTGCCGGTCTTGTCAAAAATGAGGGTATCGGCTTCGGCCAGGCGTTCCAGCGCGTCCGCGCCCTTGATCAGGATGTTTTGGCGCCCCGCGCTGTACATGGCGGATTTGAAGGCCACGGGAATCGCCAGTTTCAGGGCGCAGGAATAATCGGCCTGCAAGACGGCGGCGGCACGCCGCCAATCGCCGGAAACCAGCCAGGACGCGCCCGCCAGCTTCAATACCGTGGGCACCAGCCTATCGGCCAGCGCCGCCGCGCTGATCTGGGTGGCGCTCTTGGTGGTGAGCGAACGCTCGACATAATCGGCGATGCGTGCCACCGTGGTTGCCGCGCCGACCTGCTCGGCATAGATGATGAGCCGCCCTTCTTCCACGATCGTGCCGGAAAGCGCGCGATGCCCGCGCTCCTTGCGCACGGCGGCGCTCTCGCCGGTCATGGCGGCTTCATTGACGCTGGCCTCGCCGGAAAGCACCGTGCCATCCACGGAAATGATGCCGCCCGTCGCCACGACCACGCTATCGCCCGTCTTCACCTCATTGGCATGAACGGCGATTTCCTCGCCATCGCGCAGCACCCAGACGGTATCGCTGTGGGGGCGCAACAGATGCTTCAACAGCGCGTCGGACCGGCGGGCGATGCTTTCTTCCAGGTATTCGCCCAGCGCCAGCATGAAGGTCGTGGTGTTGGCGGCGGTAAAATCGCGCCGCGCCAGCGAAATGGCGACGGCAATCGCTTCCAGCACGTGCGAGGTCATCCCGTTGGCGCGAAAATCCGCCACCGCCTTCTTTCCCAGAGGCAAGGCCACCGCCAGCCCCAACGGCAAACGCAGCGCCGCGGGCAATTGACCGGATGCAATCAGGTTCAACAAGGTGAGCGCCACGCCGCGCCTGGAAAGCGCGTCTTCCGCCGCCACCGCCGACGGGGCGACGGCAGGCTGCGCGGGCAGATTCAGCAAAAGCGAACGCAGGCCGTCGACATGGATTCCAGCGGGATCGAACTCGATGACGAGAGAATTCGCCTTGCCGTTGAAGCGCGCCAGGCGCACCGCGGGAAGCGCGGCAATCCACGTTTGCGCCGCCGCGCAGGAGACGCCGGGGCGCAGGCGATAGCGAAAACGCACCCGTCCGGTATCGCCCTGGGCAATGACGTGCACGGGATGAAGCGCGAGAAACGCGCCTTCCCGCGCGGCGTCAAGACCGCCTTGCTTCATGGGGCAACCGCATCGGTTCCCGCTTCCTGTGCCGCCAGTTCCGCCTGGACGTCGGCGAACTGCTCGCGCAGTTCTTCCAGCCCGCCCGCCAGACCAGTATAGAGCGTGATGCCCGCCTTGATGAGCTTGGCGCGAATTTCCTCGTTGCCAAAGACATAGGCCGCCGCCGCGCCAATGACCAGACCCAGCAGGAGTTGATCGCGTCCCTTTTTCGGCAACACCTTGCCCAGCGCGGCGAAAACGCCCTGATTCTGCGGCGTTGCAACCACGGTGAATTTTTGCTTTTTGCCTTGTTTCTTGCCCTTTTTTGCCATGTTCATGTTCCTTCGCTGTGAGAAAGTTCAAGTAGCCGATAGAGTCCATAGACGCCCGCGACACCGCCCACGGCAACCAGCGCGGCGGTGAGATAGTCGCCCTGCTCCACCGCCTTGCCCGCCGCCACGCCCGCCACCAGCGCCGCGCCCGCCAGGGTGGACTGGCGCAACAGCCGGGCGTCGATGACCGGAAAACCGCGCGCCTCCGCCAATGCCGCCACCGCGGCGTAACTGACGAAACCGCGCGTAAAATCGTTCGCCATGCCCGGCAGGTGAAACAGCGCCTGCGCGTTCTTTTTCTTGTTCTTGTTCTTTTTCATTTACGGCCTTTCGCGGGAGCAGACGCGGCGGGTTTTCCTGCGGCGGCTGCGGGTTTGGCAGCGGACTTGGCGGGTTTTTCCGTGGCGCGCGCGGCGGGTTTGCGCTTGCCGGAAGCGGGTTTGGCCGCAAGGGTGATGGCGGCTTCCGTTTCTTCCGTGCGCTGCAAGCGATCGCGCAAGCGCGCCGAAGAATCGGCCAGCGCGCCCAGACCAGAAGCCGCCGCCTGCCGCAGGCGATCTTCCGCGCCCGAACCTTTCTGGCGCAATTTTTGTCCAGCCGACAAAAGCTCGGCGCGCAATTTTTCATTCTTGTACAGCCGAACGGCAACGACGCCCGCGGCCAGTCCTGCGATAAACGGAAAAATAGGCATGATGGTTCCTCGAAAAGAAAAAGCGGATCCGATACTACACAAAGTCCCCGCGAAAAGCACTGCGCGCCAGCACGCAACCGGCACATTTTCCCCCTGCTTTTGCGACATCCCTTGACCGTTGCCGCAAGATGCCGGACAAAAAATTACCGAGAATGCCTCCAGCCCGTGTATTTTTTCCGCTTTTCGCGTTCGCTCACGCCCCCCCCCAAAGGCCATACGCAGGTTTTCAGTCTTCCTGGATTACTTCCACGCCTTCCGGCGGGGTAAAGGTGAAGAGGTGCGCGGGAAGAGGGGGATTTTGCCGGAGATTGTAAAAGCGGAAGGTCATGGTCTGGCCGAAGGTATCCAGGAGTTCCATGCCCGCCAGTTGTCCGTTGGCGTGAAATCCCACGCGCACGCGCTCAAAATTTTCCTTGTTCTTGGGATACGCGCGCACCCATTTGATGCCTTCCGCGTCCGCCGGTTCCTCTTCCTCGAGATCGAACTGGCGCAGGACATCGCGCTTGCCGACGAGCAGCGCCGCCGGGGAGGTGGAGAGGGCAGCGTCCATTTTTCTGCGCGTGACCTGTTCGAGTTCCGGATCGAACAGCCAGACCTGCTTGCCGTCGCCCACCGCCAGTTGCACGTAAGGTTCGGTGATTTCCCAGCGAAACTTGCCGGGCTTGACGAGCGCCACCTTGCCCTGCGAATGCTGCGGCGTCTTGCTGCTCGGCCCGCGCGTGGTCTGGGAAAAATCCGCCTGGAAACTTTTTGTCGTTGCCAGGAACCGCTCCAGCGTGTCGATGGCCCCCGCCTGGACGGAAAGCGGCAAGGCCAGGAGGAAAAACCAGAATCCGTAAACAATCTTCATCATGCAATCCACATTGAAAACTTCACTTCGCCATCCGGGCGGCATGGCGTGACGGCGCGAAAAACGTGCGTATAAAATGTGCTGCATGCTTCATTCCTCTGGCGCCTTGGCCAGCACTTCGCGTCCGCCGCGGCCATCCACGGCGGAGACCAGACCGGCGTGTTCCATGGCTTCGATGAAGCGCGCCGCGCGGTTGTAGCCGATGCGCAACTGGCGTTGCACCGACGAAATGGAGGCGCGGCGGCTTTTCAGCACCACTTCCACGGCCTTGTCGTACATGGGATCGCTTTCCACGTCCTCGCCGTCCTCCGCGCCGCCCGCGCCATCGCCGTCTTCCGTGCCGCCGATGAGGACATCGGGCACGTATTGGGGTTCGCCCATCTGTTTCAAGTGTTCCACCACGCGATGTACCTCGTCGTCGGTGACGAACGCGCCATGCACCCGCACCGGGTAGCCGGTTCCGGGCGCGAGGTAGAGCATGTCGCCTTGTCCCAGCAGGTTTTCCGCGCCCATTTGATCGAGCACGGTGCGCGAGTCGATTTTGCTGGAAACCTGGAAGGAAATGCGTGTCGGAATGTTCGCCTTGATGAGGCCAGTAATCACATCGACGCTGGGACGCTGCGTCGCCAATATCAGGTGCAGCCCCGCCGCGCGCGCCTTTTGCGCCAGGCGGGCAATCAGTTCTTCCACCTTCTTGCCCACCACCATCATCAGGTCGGCCAATTCGTCGATGATCACCACGATGTAGGGCAGCACCTCCAGCGGTTCCGGCGATTCCGGCGTCAGCGACAGCGGATTGGGCAGCAATTCGCCGCGCTTTCTCGCCTCGCGGAGCTTGCCGTTGAATCCGGCCAGGTTGCGCACGCCCAGGGCGCTCATCAGTTTGTAGCGCCGTTCCATTTCGCCCACGCACCAGTTCAGGGCATTGGCGGCCTGGCGCATATCCGTGACCACTGGCGCGAGCAGATGCGGAATGCCCTCATAGATGGAAAGTTCCAGCATCTTCGGGTCGATCAGGATCAGGCGCACGTTTTCCGGTTCGGATTTGTAGAGCAGCGACAAAATCATGGCGTTCACGCCCACGGATTTGCCCGATCCCGTCGTTCCCGCCACCAGCAGGTGCGGCATCTTGGCGAGATCGGCCACCACCGGCAGACCGCCGATGTCCTTGCCCAGGGTGATGGTCAAGGGGCTTGCCAGATCGTTCCAGACCTTGCTGGCGATGATTTCCGAGAGTTTGACGGTCTGGCGGCGGGAGTTGGGTAATTCCAACGCCATGCAGGATTTGCCGGGCACCGTTTCCACCACGCGGATGGAGACCAGCGCCAGCGCGCGCGCCAGATCGCGCCCCAGGCCGACGATCTGCGCGCCCTTGACGCCGGTTGCCGGTTCGATTTCATAACGGGTGATCACCGGCCCTGGCAGGGCAGCGAGCACCTTGACCTGCACGCCGAATTCCGCGAGCTTTCGCTCGATCAGGCGTGAGGTGAATTCCAGGGTGTCCGCCGCCACGCTTTCCCCCTGCGCGGACGCGGCGGCATCCAGCAAATGCAGGGGCGGCAACTGGCCGCCCGTCAGCGCCTCCGGGAACAGCGCGGATTGCTTTTCTCGTCCGATACGTTTTTCCGCCTTGGGCGATACCTTTTCCACCGACGCGGGCGGCTCGATCCACACCGGCTCTTTCAATTCTCCCCGCCGCTTTTCCTCTTCCACCACCGCTTCGCGCTGCTCCGCCACGCTCCTGCCGATGCGCTGATCCTGCCAGCGCTCGCAGACTGCCAGCACCCACAGATAGATCCGCTCCAGCGCCGCGCCCAGCCGCTCGAAGAACCACAGCCAGGACATGCCGACAAAAACGCTCCAGCCCACGGCCACGGCCACCAGCAACAACAAGGTAGCGCCCGTATACCCCATGAGCGTGCGCAAGGAACCCGCGATTTCCTGCCCGATGATGCCGCCTGGATTACCGGGCAAGGCCGGGACATGTGTGTGGAACCGCAGGGCTTCCAGCGCGGAACTGGCAAGGAGCAAGAGGAGGAAGCCGGCGATTGCCAGATAGAAGGCGCGGCGATCCTGCCCTTTTTCCCGATTTTCTTCGCGCGCTTGCGCTTTTTCCGTTGTCTTGGGCGTTCTCAGCCCACTCAATCGCCGGTAGCCCCACCAGACGAACATCAGGCACAACGCGATCCACCACCAGGCGGAAAAGCCGAAGACATACAGCAGGACATCCGACACCCACGCCCCGGCGCGTCCCGCCGGATTCAGGACGACCGTCACGCCCGTCGCGTGCGACCAAGCCGGGTCCTCCCGGTGATAGCCCCACAGGGACAGCCCCAGAAACAACGCCAGCGCGCCGACCAGCAGCCAGCGAGACTCCTGCAACAAAAAGCCTATTTTCTCCGGCAACGGATGAGAACCCGTTTCCTGCCTGCGAGAAGAAGTCGCCATGAACACATACTCCACATCGGTTTAGAAAGGAAAACGTCAAAAAACCCCCTGCTTTTCGACGCCTCCTTGCATCGGATTGAGCGAGCATTATAAAACCTGTCCCGCAATCTTCGGTCTTGTGCTGGTTCAGATGGGGGCAATCCAAAGTGGAGGAAACCAACGAAGCGCTACCGCTTGCCGTCCCCTCTCCCCCAATCCTTTCGGGGAGAGGGTGCCCGGAAGGGCGGGAGAGGGGGTGGCACGGTGCGTTGTCATGGTTTTTGGGAAAGTCGCAGCCTATACAAGTCCTCTCACGCAAGCGGGGGATGGGACGGCAAGCGGCGGCGCTTCGTCTGGAAAGGTTTTTCCTCCACTTCGGATCGCACCCGGTTCAGATGGGGACGATTCAAAGTGGAGGAAACCCTTACCAAGCAAAGCGCAAAGTCTATGCGCTCACCCGCAAACTCGTCAAAAGCGAGGGGCAGGGCAATCGCATGAATGCCATTGGGTTTGCAGGCGATGGGATGAAGCTGCCGTATGGTGTAGGCGAAAGCGCCTGTTTGTCCGCCTCCCCTCTGACAACATCCCATTCCCCACAATTCATCCCGCATGTCCCTCGCGCATTTTCTCACCCCCCCTGACGAAGCGCTCGACTTTGGCGAATCCCTGCCAGAGCGTCTTGACGCCAGGTTCTCCATCACCTTTTCGGGCCAGGAAGCCGCCAAGCATGGCGATACGTCGGATGACCTCGCGCAGGGTAGGCGTTTTCTTGGGCGGCGCCTTCTCGGCCAGCAACCAGGCGGCTTGCCATTCGATCTGGTCGAATACTTC
>JAITEO010000284.1 GCA_031281985.1 Zoogloeaceae bacterium
CACGCAGTGCGCCCCTACGAGAACCCCAAGACCGCGCTGGTTTTGCGTTGGTTTTAACGGGTTGAAGGCGAAGCTTCGCTTTGCCTTCAACCCCTGACTGAACCGGCACAAGGCCGAAGGCCGCAGGACAGCCGAAGGCTGGTCTGGCAAAGCCAGATGCGGCAAAGCCGCACAAAAAGTAGCCTTTTACTTTTTGCCGTTTTTTACAACCCGAAACAAAACCTGGCGCGGGTGCAATGGTTATTTTACATATCGGGCTTTTAATGCGCACTGGATGAGCGCCGATGGCGTTTCTCCTTTTCTTTCCCTTCATCACAAGGAGATGTTCATGAATCCGCAAAAAACCCTCATTACCGTTCTGGCGGCATTGGCGCTGACCTTTGGCGTGGGCGCCGCTTACGCCTATGGCGGCCCGGGATGTCCGGGCGATGGCGTTCACGCTGGCGACGGGCACGGACGCTGGCACGCGGAAGATCGCGGCGAGCGTCGCGCCGCGCGGCAGGAGAAACTTCACAAGGCATTGAACCTTTCCGCAGCGCAGGAAGACGCCTGGAAAGCCTTCATTGCCGACGCCGCCCCGCAACAATGGCAACGCCCCGACCGGGAAGCCTTCGCCAAACTCTCCACGCCGGAACGCATGGAAAAGATGCTGGAATTTTCCCAAAAGCACCAGGAATTCATGGCGCAACGCCTCGCCGCCCTGAAAACCTTTTATGCGCAACTGAGCGACGAACAAAAAAAGACCTTCGACAGCTTCCACCGCGGCGGCGATAAAAAACAACGCCCACGCGACAAAGAAAAACGCGGCAAAGGAAAATCCGAACGCTGATATAGGCGCGCGATAAAAAGCAACCCCCCGCTTTTTACCGGGCAAGTCTGGGCTTGAAGGCAAAGCAGGCTTCGCCTTCAAGCCGTGAACACCCAACGAAAAACCAACCCCTGGGGTTGCGTTGCCCTCCCCCAAAAAGAAAGGGCAGGCTTTGCCTGCCCTTCTTCTGTCTTCTGTCCTCTGCCCCCCTCAATGCCCCAGCTTGCGCATCCGTTCCGAGGGCGTGATGATGTCGGTCAAGCGGATGCCGAATTTGTCATTGACCACGACCACTTCGCCCTGGGCGATCAGGGTGCCGTTTACCAGCACGTCCATGGGTTCGCCCGCCATGGCGTCCAGTTCCACCACCGAGCCGTGCGCCAGTTGCAGCAGGTTCTTGATGGCGATGCGGGTGCGTCCCAGTTCTACCGTGAGTTGGACGGGAATGTCCAGGATCATGTCCAGCTCGCTCATCACGCTCTCGCTGGCAGCGCCGGCGGGGGCATTGCCGAAGTTGGGAAAGATGTTGGCGCTCTGGCTGGGCGCGGCGGCGGCGGCGGACTGATCGGCAACCGCCTGTTCCGCCATGGCGGCAGCCCAGTCGTCTTCGGAAACCGCGTCCTTGTTGGCGTTATCGTTCGTGGTGTTCATGCCCATGCTGCTCAGGGCGTCGGAAAGTTCGTCAGCCATTTTTCGCTTCTCCGGATGAGGCGTCCGCGGAATCCGCGGGCGCAAAACGTTCTACTTTCAGCGCGTACTGGCCATTTTGCTGGCCGTAGCGGCATTCCATGATGGTGATGTCATCGACCGTCACGCTCAGGGTTTCCGGGATGGTGAGCGGAATCACGTCGCCGGCCTTCAGTTTGAGAATCTCTCCCAGGGTAATCTTGCCGCTGCCCAGTTGCGCCACCAGTTCGACTTCCGCATCCTTCAATTGCCGCCGCAGCATGCTGATCCAGCGCCGATCCGAGGAGACCTGATCGCTTTGCATGGTGCTGTAGAGCAGATCGCGGATCGGCTCGATCATCGAGTAGGGAAAGCAGATGTGCATATCCGCCGTCGTGCCGCCGAATTCCAGGGTGAAGGAAGTGGAAATGACGATTTCCGATGGCGTGGCGATGTTGGCGAACTGGGAATTCATCTCCGAGCGGATATACTCGAATTTCATGTCGAACACCGGCTTCCAGGAGCGTCCGTAATCGGCGAACACCACGTCCAGCAAGCCCTGGATGATGCGCTGCTCGGTGGCGGTGAATTCCCGTCCCTCGACGCGCGAATGAAAACGGCCGTCGCCGCCGAACATGTTGTCGACGACCAGGAACACCAGGTTGGGATCGAACACGAACAGCGCCGTGCCGCGCAGGGGCTTGGCGGTAACGAGGTTCAGGTTGGTGGGGATGACCAGGTTGCGGATGAATTCACTGTATTTCTGCACCCGGATCGGCCCTACCGAAATCTCGGTATTGCGGTGCATGTAGTTGAACATGCCGATGCGGAAATAACGGGCAAAGCGTTCGTTGATCAGTTCCAGGGTCGGCATCCGCCCGCGCACGATGCGTTCCTGCGTCCCCAGGTTGTAGGCGCGCACGCCGCCCGTGTCGGCCTGCGTTTCTTCCGGCGCGTCTTCTTCCCCGGTGACGCCCTTCAGCAGGGCGTCGACCTCTTCCTGGGAGAGAAAATCACCGGCCATGAAAAATACTCCTCGTTCGCCTACTGGATGATGAAGGCGGGAAACAGCACGTCTATCACCGGGCCGTTCGCTTTCTTGCCCTTGGCGGACGGATTGAGGACGCGGTTGATGTCGTCCCGAATCTCCTTGGCCAACGCTTTCTTGCCCTCGCTGGTCATCAGTTCGGTCGCCGTTTTCCCCGACATGATCAGGGTGACATTGTTGCGAATGCGCGGCATCCGCGCCTTGATCGCCGCGTCCGCGTCGGGACTTGCGACTTCCAGGGAAACCGTCGCCTGCATGTAGCGGTCGCCGTCATCCGGAACCGTCAGGCTGGGCAGCCGCTCCCTCCCGTCCGCCGTCATGCCGCCGCTATCCGGTGGCGGCGGCGGCGTCCGCGCCAGATTGACCGTGAAGGGATCGAGCGCGACATAAATCGGCGACGCGCCCGCGTGACCACCGGCGACTTCCTGCACTTCCTCTTCGTCTCCGCCCTCGCCGTCGTCCTTGTTGAGACTGAGCAACACCCACAGCGCCAGCGCGGCGACCAGCACCAGCACCACGCCCAGCGTCACGACGATGAGCAACAGCTTCTTGCCTTTCTTGGGCGCTTCTCCCGCGGGCGCGACTTCTTCCTTGGCAGCCATGAGTTCAGTATCCTTTCATCGATTCGGCGTCCGCCTCAGGCGAACAGATCCACCATGCCCGCGCCGTGGCGCAGACGGCCAGACGCGCCAGCGGCGGACAGATGTGTTGCCAGTATAGCCCCATCGTCGTCCTCCGTCGCGTCCTCATCGCCGTGTCGACGCCAGGATTCACGCGGCGCGGCGTGCTGCTGTTCGTTCGAGGCGTCCGCCTGCCGATCCTTTGCGCCCACTTCCGTCTGTCCCAGGGAAACGCCCGCCGCCGCGAACATTTCGCGCAGGCGCGGCAAGGCGTCTTCGATGGCCTGCCGCGCTTCCTGCGTGGCGGCGGTAAATACGGCGGTGGCCTTGTCCGCCTCCAGATTCAGGGTGACGGACAACGGCCCCAGATGCGCGGGATACAGACTCAAGCGCGCCTGATGCTGATCGTTTCTTGCCATCCAGACGATTTTTTCGCCGAATTCCCGCGCCCAGGCGGGCGAAGACAGCGGCGTGGTCAACGCGTCCTGTCGCATCCCGCCCGCGCTTGCCGGATTCGCAACCGCGCCCGCCGCCAGCGGATTGCGATTCTGGACATACGACAGGTTTTCGCCGCGCAACATCTGCGCGAAATCTTCCGCGCCTGCGGCAAGATTTGCCGACTGCCGCGACAAAACTTCCGTATCCTTCCCGGCCAGCGCAAGCGCGTTTTGTCCATTGGTCATCCCCGCCGCCATCTCTGCGATGGCGCGCTGCCCGCGCAACTCCGGCGTCCGCCGCAAGGACGCCTCCTGGGGCGCTTCCACCGGCGTCGATAGCGCGCCCAAACCCAGAAGGGGAGAACTCGCCTCTTCCTCGCCTTGCGCCAGGGATTTCTTGGCCTCCGACAAGACGGGCGAAAGCGCCTCCGGCATGGGAACCGGCAAAGCCGCGGCATCCAGCGCCGTCTGTTCCGCGGATACGGCAAGCGGCGCATCCAGGGCCAACGCCTCTTCGCTTGTCTGCGCCCTCTCCGCCGTCAGTCGTTCCTGTCCTTGCCGCAACCATTGCGCCAAATCCGCCTGCAACGCGCCCTCCGGCATATTCATCCCGCCCTTTTCCGCAAGAAGCGCCGCGAGATCGAGCGCCGCCGCGTCGCCTTCTTCCGCGCCCGTCAGCAACAATCCCAGCAAACCGGAAAACCCGCCCGCATCGGCAACGCCCTCCGAGACAACCCCGGCAAGCGAATTGCCCATGACCGCGGACGCACAAACCTGTTGAATACTCATGACGCCAAACCCGATGAATGAAATCCCAAGCCATAAACGCAAGGGACGTACCAGGGGGGGGGCAGGAATCAGGAATCAGGAATCAGAGTTCAGATCGCGAAGCGAGCGGGGGCGCGATCCAAAGTGAAGGAAACCAACGAAGCACCGCCGCTTGCTGTCT
>JAITEO010000317.1 GCA_031281985.1 Zoogloeaceae bacterium
ATTCCCAGTGCGCCTTGCGGAGGTTCCGCCTGCCACCAGTATTGTCCCCGTCCGTCCTTGAGGATGCGGCCGGCTGGCAGGTTCAGCGGGCATTCAAGTTCCCAGGGCAGCGCGTCCCAGAAGGGCGCGCAGGCGGCGAGCGGGTCATGCGGGCTTTCCGGCGCGGGCCAGGGCAGCGCGTTTGCAAGCGGCGCACGCTCGGCGATGAGCGCGCGCAGCGGCGCGCGCGAGGGGTAGAAAACCAGCGTCGCCGTGAATTGTTCGCCCGCGGCAAAGGATTCCGAACGCCGGCCCGCCGAAGCCGGGTAAAAATCGAGCAGCAGGGCATGGCGGCACGCCCCGGCGTGCAGATTCATCAACCAGGTGGCATGACGGACGAGACCGTCGCGGCGGGTTTCGATTCTTTCCCCCAGCACTTCCCAGGTGCTTTTCACGACCAGCGCCCGCGTGTCGGCGAGAACCTGTTCGCGCGTCTCGGCAGTCGAGATATGCCGGCGGATTTCCGGGTCATCCGGGTTTTGCCGCCATGCCTTGGAGAGCAGCACCAGTTTGCCCAACTCGCGCAGCACGGCTTCCGGACGTTCCTCATTGCGCAGTGCCAACAGACGGGCGGGCATCTCGTCGATGCGCGAGGCAAGCGCGCCAGCTTTCTGGTCGACCATGCGCGCGGCGATGCGGCGGCAGCGTTCGGCGGCGTTGTCGAGCAAGGCGGCGAGCCCCAGGCGCAATTGGTCGGTAATCCATTGCTCCAGTTCTTCCAACGCGCCCGCGATCGCAAGGCGAGTATCCTCCGCCCGTTTTTTCTGTGCCGCCTCGCGCCGCGCCACGGCCTTGGCGTCTTCCTGCGGCGCGGCGTCCCCGGCTTCGCCTTCGCCCGATACGGCAGCGGCAATGCTTTTGCCGCCCGCGCCGGGGGGCGCCGCGGCTTCCGCATCCACTGGCGCGGCGCGGCGGCGTCGGCCAAGCCAGTCGACAACCCACTGCGGCGGCGCGGCGGTCTGGAAGAGATCGATGTTGTCCGCGGCAAGCCACATCAGCGCCAGCGTATGCTTGCAGGGAAACTTGCGCGACGGGCAGGTGCATTTGTAGCCGTGGTCGCTGGCGTCGGCGATGACGCGATAGGGATTGGCGCCCGACCCCTGGCACTCGCCCCAGTAAAGATCGCCCTCGCGTTCCAGGCGAGCCCACTTCGCCGCTTTGGCGAGCTTCGCGGCCGCGCCCAGCGAAGCCTGGTCGGGAGCGAGCGTTTCGATGTTTTTCAGATCGAAAGGCATGGGCGTGAAATCCAGGCCGGGAATACCGATAGGCAATTCATGGGGTTGCTCCTTGCGGAAAGTGCAAACGGGAAAAGCGGAAAAGAAGGGAATGGAAGAATGAAAAAGAGTATAGCGCTCCCGCTTATAGCTTGACAAACAATTACAACTGGCATAATGAAATTAAAATGGCATTATGCCTTCACGCTGATTGGTAGCACGGATATCTATTGCCCCGCTCACGACGAACACCTGTGATCCAGATCATCCGTTTGGGCTTGGACGAGTGGATTTGAGCTTTTTAATTCCAGGGGTTTGTTTCCTGAATTGCTGTTGGCAAATGAAATGGTGCTATTTTTGCGTAGGCAGGCACAAGCTTGTCGTCTGGCGCTTTCCTGTCAGAATACGAAATTTTTTCCCGTTTCCGAGAACGGTGGCAAGGAGGTATTAATGACACTAGTATTGAAAAAGATGATGGAGGCACTCGTTCACCGTGCGCGGAGGGTTTTGTTGCTGGTTGTGTGCGCGGCTATTTTGGGTTGGACGGGCGATTGGCATTGGCTGCCCGAACTCTTTTCTCATTTCTTCCTACAATACGCGCTGCTGCTCTTGCTGGTAACTGTTTTGCTCTTTTGGGCGCGAGCCGGGCATTGGCGTTGGGCGGCTTTGGCGGCGCTGGGCTTGTCGGGCTGGGTCATCGCGCCGTTCTGGTGGCCCGCGCCGCCGCCTTCCCCGCTGCTTGCCAACCGGACACCGGTTACCTTTTTCCAGTTCAACGCCAAGCAAAATTCGGAAAATCTGCTGCGCTGGCTCAAGGACAAGCCCAAGGCGGTGGATGTCGTGCTGGTGCTGGAAGCGGAACCCACGTTTGCCGAGGACATGACCGCACTGGCGGCGGAATTTCCCCATCATATCGAACGCTTGGATGACAGCCCGTTCAGCATCGCCCTTTACAGCCGCTATCCCTTTTATACGGCGGAAGTCCTGGATGTGGGTGACAATTTTCCCGCGCTGCGCGTTGAACTGGTCACGCCCAATGGTCCCCTGCGGGTTTTGGGCATTCATCCGCCACCGCCCCTGGGAGACGAACTGGCAAGCTGGCGCAACCGTTTTTTGCGCGTATTGGGTGAGCAACTGGCACAGGCGGAAGCGATGCCGACGCTTGTGTTCGGCGATGTGAACGCAACCGTTTTTTCGCCCCAGTTGCGCGCCTTCATGACCCATACCGGCTTGCGCGACGCCCAGCGCGGCCAGGGCGCGGGCGCTTCCTGGCCGTCCTTCAGCGCCCGCTTCTGGGGTTTTCTGGGAATTCCAATCGACACGCTGCTGGTATCACCAGAAATCGAGGTGCGGGAACGCCGCCTTCTGCCGCATCTGGGGTCGGATCACCTGCCGGTGAGTACCCGCCTTGTCTATTGAGACCGAGCGCT
>JAITEO010000185.1 GCA_031281985.1 Zoogloeaceae bacterium
ATCGCGGCGGGAAAGATAATGGACTGCCGGGGCAAACAAAATGGCAAAGAAAGGCATGACCAGGCTGAACAACACCAGCGCCAGCGCCGCATTGCCGCTTTGCGCCGCGTCTACCCCCAAGCCCTGGAAGAACCAGGGCGCAAAGAGCAGTTGTCCGAGCAAGGCGAGAAAAGCCAACGAGGAGAGAAAGATGAGGACAATGCGCCGGATGAGGTGGCGATGGTGGAAATGCCCCAGCTCATGCGCCAGCACCGCCTCCACCTGCGGCGGAGTGAGGCGCTCCAGCAGGGTATCGAAGAACACGATGCGCCGCGCCTTGCCAAAGCCGGTGAAATAGGCGTTGCCGTGGCTGGAGCGGCGGGAGCCGTCCATGACGAAGAGTTCGCGCTTGCCGAAATTTCCCCGTTGCAACAGCGCCTGCACCCGCGTTTTCACCTCGCCATCGGCAAGCGGCGTGAATTTGTTGAACAGCGGCGCAATCCACAATGGATACGCAAAGAACATCAACAGATTGAAGCTCATCCACGCCAGCCAGACGTACCACCACCAGTATTCGCCCATGACCTGCATCAGCCAGAGCACCGCCGTCAGGAACGGCAGTCCCAGCAGGACGAACAACAGCGCCTGTTTCAGCAGATCGAGGAAAAACAGGGCGGGCGTCATGCGGTTGAAGCCAAAGCGGGATTCCAGGCGAAACTGCCGGTAGAGATTCAGCGGGATGTCCAGCAGGCTGGAAAGGACGACCACGCTGGCGATCAAGCCCACGCCATAAACCAGCGTGTGCGTGGCGTGCGCCGACCAGAAGGCGTGCACTATCCGCAAGCCGCCGCCCCAGGTGAGCGCCAGGAAATAACTGATTTCCACGCCCAGCGCCACGTATTCCAAACGGATTTTCGCGCGCGTATAATCCGCCGCCTGCTGGTGCGCGGCAAGCGAGATGCGTTCGGCGAAGGTGGCGGGCACGGCGTCGCGATGGGCGGCAACACAGCGCGCCTGCCGCGCCAGGAGCGCGGTGCGCAGCACGATGTAGGACGACAGGACGAGGATCAGCAGATCCCGGAAGAGTTCGCTCACGATTTTTGATTCCTGATGATTTCTGGCAAAAGAAGCAAGAGTTTCCGGTAAAGCTATGCCACAATGGCACTTTCAAATCTTGCGCGATTCAATTATATGGCACGTGACGCAACAAACCTCATCTGGCTGGACATGGAAATGACGGGACTGAATCCCGATTCGGATCGCATCATCGAATTGGCCATCGTGGTCACGGATTCCCGCCTCGAGGTGCTTGCCGAATCGCCGGTCTGGGCTATCCACCAGCCGGAGGCCATCCTGAAGGGCATGGACGAATGGAACCAGAAGACCCATACCCGCTCCGGGCTGATTGAGCGGGTGCGCGCCTCCGGCTTCGATGAAGCGAAGGTGGAAGCCGAAGCCTGCGCCTTCGTACAGGCGTTCGCGCCCGCTTCGACCTCCCCCATGTGCGGCAACAGCATCTGCCAGGATCGTCGCTTCATGGCGCGCTACATGCCCAGGCTGGAAAAGTGGTTTCACTATCGCAACCTGGACGTGAGCACCCTGAAGGAATTATGCAAACGCTGGGCGCCGGCGCTGCTCAAGGGCTTCCAGAAACGCGGCGCGCACGAGGCGCTGGCGGATATCTATGAATCCATCGACGAATTAAAATATTACCGCGAGCACTTCATTCGTCCATCAAGTACGGTAGAATAAAAGGAAAGGAGAAAATGAATGCAAAACAGTAAACGCATACCATGCATCTTGGGAATTCTGTGCGCGGGATTCTTCTGCGTCCCGGCGCAGGCGGTTGACGCGCAGTTGCAGGCCGTCCTGCGCAATCCGCAAGCCTTGAAGAACGCGCAGGAAGAAGGCCGCAAGGCTTCGACCTTCTGCGTCAATTGTCACGGCAAGAACGGCGTGAGCCGGCAGTCGGACGTCCCCAATCTGGCGGGACAGAACGCGGACTACGTGCTGGAACAGACCCGCAAGTTCGGCAAGGGACAGCGCAAGGACGAGTTCATGCAAGGCGTCATCTCCTTGCTGAGCGAAGAGGAAAAAATCAACATTTCCCTCTACTACGCCAGCCAGAACCCCAGGCCGGGCACGCCCGACGCCGCGTTGGCCGCGAAGGGCAAGCAGATCTATACCCGGCTCTGCCAGCGCTGTCACGGCAGCGATGCGCACGGCAACGAGGTGATTCCGCGCACCGCCAGCCAGCATCCGGACTACCTGGTGCGCGCCATCACCCGCTATCGCGACAAAACCGGCGAGCGGCAGGAGCCGCAAATGACCAGCGCCACCGCGCCCCTGAAAGACGATGACATCAAAGCCGTCTCCGCCTACCTGTACAGCCTGCCTTGACGGCGATTGCCAGGTTGCGTTCCTTCGCGGGATTTCCTGTTTTCCCGCTGCCCAAGAATATGGTATGTTCTACCCTGTGTCGTCATCCGGAAACTTTCCGGATGACGACGTTTTTCCTGA
Organism: Zoogloeaceae bacterium; assembly: GCA_031281985.1. Taxonomy (GTDB): domain Bacteria; phylum Pseudomonadota; class Gammaproteobacteria; order Burkholderiales; family Rhodocyclaceae; genus Azovibrio. Next base: position 2,500 of record JAITEO010000185.1, read on the forward strand.
ACCCAACGAGGATTACCCATCATGAGTGAATTTCTGTCATCCGCAGGCGTGGCGCAAGAGGCGGGCAGCGTCACCCGTTCCCGCTTTGTCATCAAGACCTACGCCTACCTGAGCGGGGCCATCCTGGCCTTTGCCCTTCTTTCCTTCGTGCTGTATTTCAGCGGCTTCGGCGAAGCGATGGTGAAAACCATTATCGTGTCGCAATACGTCTGGCTGCTCTTTCTCGGCGGTTTCATGGTCGTGGGCTGGCTGGCCTCTTCCATTGCCGACAAGGCGAAAGACAACATGGTGCAGACGGCGGGGCTGGGGCTTTACGTCATTGCGGAAGCCGTCATTTTCTCGCCGCTCTTTGCCATCGCCGCGAATATGCCGGGCGTGATTCCGGTTGCCGTGTTCGCCACCGCGCTCCTCATCGGCGGGCTGACCTGGACCGCCATCAGCAGCAAGAAGGATTTTTCCTTCCTGGGCGGCATGTTGCGCATCGGCGGCCTGATTGCCTTGGGCGCGATCGTGGCCAGCATCGTTTTCGGCTTCAGTCTGGGCGTCTGGTTTTCGGCGGCGATGATCCTGTTTGCGGGCGGCTGCATCCTGTATGACACCTCCGCCATCCTGCGGCATTATCCGCTCGACCGTCCCGCGGGCGCGGCGCTGCATCTCTTCGCCTCCGTCGCCCTGCTGCTCTGGTACGTGCTGCGCTTTGCCATGCAGTTCATGAGCGACGACTGAAAAAGCATCTTCCGCACCGCAAAAAAAGCGCCGAGGACTCGGCGCTTTTTTATGGGCGATGGGCGCGTCCTCGTCGGCGCGCCCATAAAAAAAGCAGGGAGGTCCCTGCTTTTTTTGCCGACATTGCCGGAATTACGGAGCGGCAGGCGTTTCGGCCGGAGCTTCCGCAGCGGGCGCGGCGGCATCGGCGGTGGGCGCGGCTTCCGCAGGCGCGGTAGCGTCGGCGGCAGGAGCGGCTTCCGTGGGAGCAGCGGCATCCGCGGCGGGCGTTTCCGCAGGCGCGGCAGGTTGCTCTACGGCGGCGGGCGCTTCAGCAGGAGGAGTCGATTGCTGGGTATCGCCACAGGCAGACAAAACCAGCGCAAGCAAGGCGGCAACGAAAAGAGACTGTTTCATGTTTGATCCTTTAAATGGTGACTGAACAAAACCTTTAACCAGAAGGGGTCTGGTTGACGGGCAATTGTAGCAAGTATTTTCAAATGTTGCACTGCAACAGCAAAAAGTTTGACGATGAAAATGTAAAACTGTGGCATTTGCCACCGTTTCTCGAAACATTCGTTCAATACAATCCCAGCGTCGTCGGCGCAAAGGGCGTGCCCGGCACTTCCCAGATTTCGGCAAACCGCTGCACATAGGGCATGCTCTCCGCCGGATCGTCCAGGATGAACGCGGAGCGCGGATGCGTCAGTTCGAATAACGTCAGGGCATGCCGGCGATCCGCGATGACGATGGCGTCACGCAGGTTTTGCAGGGAGATGGAAAGCTGACGCACCTCGATGCGGTGCGATTGACTGGCGATGAGGCGCACCAGACGCGGATGATCCTGGTGCAGGCGGCTCGTGCGCCGCAGGACGATGCGCGCGCTTGCCCTGGGGTTTTGCAGCAGGAAGCCTTGCAGAAGGCCAAAACACTCCGCCCGCCGCAAGCCCAGATGCACCAGGTCATCGTCGAAAATGCAGAGTTCCTGTCTTGCCTGCGTCAATATCTGTTCGAAATTGGCTTGCAGCTCGTTCCAGGATTCGTGAAGGGTGTACGTCATGTCCGCTAGTTTACCGAAGACATTGATAGAATTGCGAATTTTTTTGAGGATCTTCCATGCCGATTGGCGTGATCGAAGCGTTGGACGCGCAGGCCAGAGGCATTGCCCGCGAGAACGGCAAGGCCATTTTCATCGACGACGCCTTGCCGGGCGAGACCGTGGAATACGCGAGCTATCGCAAGAAATCCAGTTACGAGCAGGCGCATCTCGTGCGCGTCCTTCATCCCATCTTTGCCAGAGTGACGCCGCGCTGCCCGCATTTTGGCGTCTGTGGCGGCTGCGCCATGCAGCATCTGGAATGCCGCGCGCAGGTTGCCGTCAAGCAGCGGGTATTGGAGGACTGTCTCTGGCATATCGGGCGCACCCGGCCGGAGGAACTGCTGCCGCCCATTCATGGCCCCGCCTGGGGCTATCGCCGCAAGGCGCGCCTGGGCGTGCGCAGGGTGCAGAAGAAAGGCGGCGTGCTGGTGGGGTTTCACGAACGGCGCAGCAGCTATATCGCCGACATCCAGACCTGTCCCATCCTGCATCCCGCCGCCTCCGCCCTGCTGTTGCCCCTGCGCGAACTGATCGACCAGCTTTCCCTGCGCGAACGCCTGCCGCAGGTGGAAGTCGCCGTGGGCGAACATTGCCTGGCGCTGGCGCTGCGGGTTCTGGAGTCGCCGACGGCGGCGGACGAGGCGTTGTTGCGCGCCTTTGCCGAGCGGCATCGCATCACGTTCTACCTGCAACCCGGCGGGCCGGACAGCATCGTTCGTTTTCATCCCCTGCCGGGAACGGAACTGGACTATCGTCTGCCGGAATTCGATCTGCAAATGCCGTTCCAGCCCACCGATTTTACCCAGGTCAATCACGACATCAACCGCGTCCTGATTCGCCGCGCCCTGACGCTGCTTAACCCGCATCCCGGCGAAACGGTGGCCGATCTGTTCTGTGGACTGGGCAATTTCAGCCTGCCGATTGCCCGCGGGGGCGCGCGGGTAATCGGCATGGAGGGCAACGCCAAACTGATCGAACGCGCGCGCGCCGCCGCCGAACAGAACGGCCTTGCGCCGCGCGTTCGTTTTGCCGTCGCCGACCTTTTTGCCGCGACGCCGGAATCCCTGCGCGCGCCGGGTCGCATCGACAAATACCTGATAGACCCGCCCCGCGAAGGCGCGCTGGAAGTCATCAAGTCCCTGCCCGCCGCGCAGGAAGAAGGCGCTCCGGCGCGCATCGTCTATGTTTCCTGCAACCCCGCCACCCTGGCGCGCGACGCCGCCATCCTGGTGCAGCAGAAGTCCTATCGCTTCCTCTCGGCGGGCGTCATCAACATGTTTCCACACACCGCCCATACCGAATCCATCGCCACCTTCAGCCCCTGATCCCTGCGGACAACGGGTGCAATTAA
>JAITEO010000283.1 GCA_031281985.1 Zoogloeaceae bacterium
ACTCGAAGGTCAAGGCCAGATTCAGGCGCGCTGAATGTTGGCGGCTTGTTTGCCTTTTTGTCCCTGCACAACGTCAAAAGAGACTTTTTCGCCTTCCTTGAGGGTTTTGAAACCGTTCATGGTGATGGCGGAAAAATGCGCGAAAAGGTCTTCGCTTCCGTCATCCGGCGTGATGAAGCCGAAACCCTTGGAATCGTTGAACCATTTGACAGTACCAGTTGCCATATTTGCTGCTTCCTACAAAAAACAAAAAACACGGGAAAATTCCCGACTACCTGTTTTGACTCCGGCAACCGGCGCCGATGGCGTTGGTGATGCGCTTGAATCCAAACGGCGTCGTTTTACGCGAACCGCATTCATACGTCAACAACTTTTAACATCTTCGTCGTTGTTTTTTTGCAAGACGCCCAAAATCGTGGCAAAACTGGCGCAAACCAAAGGCTCTCCGTCGGTGTTGCACTCTCGGACAGACTGTATAAAATCCCCGGCATGAACACCGAAAACCAGCAGGAAGCAGTCCTTGAAACGGAGGCCATCCAGGCCGAGCCGCCCCATCTTTACAAGGTGCTGCTGTTGAATGATGATTACACGCCCATGGATTTCGTGATCCATGTGTTGCAACGCTTTTTTGCCATGAACAGGGAACGCGCCACGGAAATCATGCTGAAGGTACACTACGAGGGACGCGGCGTCTGCGGGCTTTTTTCGCGCGACGTGGCGGCCACCAAGGTGGAACAGGTCAGCGGCTTCGCCCGCCAGCACCAGCATCCGCTGGCCTGCGTCATGGAAAAGGACTGAAAAATGATCGCCCAGGAACTGGAAGTCAGCCTGCATATCGTCTTTGTTGAGGCGCGACAGAAGCGGCATGAGTTCATCACCGTCGAGCATCTCCTGCTGGCCCTGCTGGACAACCCCACGGCGGCGGCGACCCTGCGCGCCTGCGGCGCCAACCTGGAGCAGATGCGCGACGAGATTTCCCGCTTCATCCAGGAACACACGCCCGTCGTGCCGGGCAAGGAAGACGTCGACGCCTCGCCGACGCTGGGCTTCCAGCGCGTCATCCAGCGCGCCATCCTGCATGTGCAGTCTTCGGGCAAGAAAGAAGTCAATGGCGCGAACGTATTGGTCGCCATCTTTGGCGAAAAGGATTCGCACGCGGCGTACTTCCTGCAAAAGCAAGGCGTGACGCGGCTGGACGTGGTGAATTACATCGCCCACGGCATCAGCAAGACGAAAGCGCCCAAGGCGACGGAAGGCGCGGCGGAAGGCGCGGAGAGCGGCGCGGCGCAACACGCCGCCGCCAATCCGCTGGAAAATTTCACCGTCAATCTCAACCGGCTGGCCGCCGCAGGCCAGATCGATCCGCTGATTGGACGGGAAACGGAACTCGAACGGGTCATCCAGACCCTCTGCCGCCGCCGCAAGAACAATCCCCTGCTGGTGGGCGAGGCGGGCGTGGGCAAGACCGCCATCGCCGAAGGGCTGGCCAGCCAGGTGGTCAAGCAGGCCGTGCCGGAAGTGCTGGCGAAGGCCACGATCTACGCGCTGGACATGGGCGCGCTGCTGGCGGGCACCAAGTATCGCGGCGATTTCGAGCAGCGCCTGAAAAACGTCCTGAAAAAGCTGCTGGAAATTCCCGACGCCATTTTGTTCATCGACGAGATTCACACGCTGATCGGTGCGGGCGCGGCTTCCGGCGGCACGCTGGACGCCTCCAATCTCCTGAAGCCGGCGCTCTCCAACGGGCAGTTGAAGTGCATTGGCGCGACGACCTACAACGAGTATCGCGGCATCTTCGAAAAGGATCACGCGCTCACCCGGCGTTTTCAGAAAATCGATGTCGGCGAACCTTCCGAGCGCGAGTCGCTGGAAATCCTCAAGGGACTGAAAACGCGCTTCGAGGCGCATCATGGCGTCAAGTATTCCAGCGCGGCGCTGTGCGCCGCCGTGGAGCTTTCCGCCCGCTACATCACCGACCGGCATCTGCCGGACAAGGCCATCGACGTGATCGACGAGGCGGGCGCGGCGCAGCGCATCCTGCCCAAGTCGCGGCAGAAGAAGCTGATCGGCAAGGCAGAGATCGAGGATATCGTCGCCAAAATCGCGCGCATCCCGCCGCGCCATGTCAGTACCGACGACCGTGACGCCCTGCGAACCCTGGAACGGGATTTGAAGACCGTGGTCTTCGGCCAGGATACCGCCATCGAAACCCTGTCCCGCGCCATCAAGATGGCGCGCTCCGGCCTGGGAAGCCCGGAAAAGCCCATCGGCGCCGATCTTTTCTCCGGCCCGACGGGCGTGGGCAAGACCGAGGTGGCGCGGCAACTGGCCTATGCGCTGAATATCGAACTGTTGCGCTTCGACATGAGCGAATACATGGAGCGGCACGCGGTCTCCCGCCTGATTGGCGCGCCGCCGGGATACGTCGGCTTCGAGCAGGGCGGCCTGCTTACGGAAGGCATCAACAAGACGCCCTACGCGGTGTTGCTGCTCGATGAAATCGAAAAGGCGCATCCGGATATTTTCAACATCCTGTTGCAGATCATGGATCACGGCACCTTGACCGACAACAATGGGCGCAAGGCGGATTTTCGCAATGTGATCATCATCATGACCACCAACGCCGGAGCCGCCGACCTGCAAAAAAACCGCATGGGATTCATGCCGGGCGCGCAGGCCGGGGACGAGCTGGTGGAAATCAAGCGCCTGTTTACCCCGGAATTTCGCAACCGGCTGGACGCCATCGTTTCCTTCAAGCCGCTGGATCACGACATCATCCTGCGTGTGGTGGATAAATTCCTGATGCAACTGGAAGCGCAATTGAGCGAAA
>JAITEO010000304.1 GCA_031281985.1 Zoogloeaceae bacterium
TCCCTTTGGGACGCCTCCAGTGCGCGTCGGCGCTTCGCCTGGAAAGTTATTGGAAAGTTATTGACTTGACATTCTCCGCTTTTAATTGCACCCTGCATCGGGCGCAACGAAAAAAGGGGAGGGCAGGCGGCGGAAGATGGATTGGCGCGCAATTCGCGTGCGTAAAAAGCGGGGGACTATTTTTGGTCGCTTCCTTGCGCGGAGGTTTTTTTGCTGTTTCGGTGCGCCAGGTAGCGGAAGCGTTCTTTTTCTTCTTCGCTCAAGCCCTTCATGCCGAACTGTTGCGCCTGCGTTTGCAGGCGCTCGAATTCCGCGTCCTGCGCGGTGGCTTCCAGGCGCGTCATGGCGGCCTGGAATTCGGTTTTTACGTCCGTATCTTCCAGGCGCATATCCATCCACTCGCCCGCCAGCGCATCCAACGCGCGCTCCTGCGCGTCGCCGCGCAGTTGTTCGCGCAATTGCGCGTAGCTGGGCGCGGGCGGCAAATGCGTCACGGCGCGGGCAATGGTTTCCAGCATTTGTTGCTCCGGACTGGCGGGCAACTGCGCCAGGGGAATCTGCGCCGCCAATTCCGGTTTTTGCAATACCAGACGCAACAGGGTGCGCGCCAGCGATGGCGCATGCCGCGCCGCTTTCGGCGGAGCGGGCGGCGCATAGCCGCGAATGCCGCACAGCCGCTCCACTTCGGTTTGCGAAAAGCCGCTGGCCTCCGCCAGTCGCTTGACCAGTTGCAGGCGCAACAGCGGCACGGGAATGCGCAGGAGCAGCGGTTTGGCTTCGGCAACGAGACGCGCCTTGCCTTCCGAAGTGGTCAAATCACAGCGCGCGCTCAATTCGCGCAGCAAGAAATCGGAAAGCGGCGTCGCTTGGGCGATCAGGCGGGAAAACGCTTCCTTGCCCGCCTTGCGAATGAAGCTGTCCGGGTCTTCTGGTTCCGGCAAAAAGGCAAAGGCGATGGTCTTGTTGTCCGCGAGCGCCTCCAGCGCGTTATCCAATGCGCGGGAAGCGGCCTTGCGTCCGGCGGCGTCGCCGTCGAAACAGAAGACCACGCGATCCACCTGGCGCAAGAGTTTTTGCACATGGGTCGGTGTGGTTGCCGTGCCCAGCGTGGCCACCGCATTGCCGACGCCATGCTGCGCCAGCGCCACCACGTCCATGTACCCTTCCACCACGATGGCGCAATTTTCATCGCGCAACGCCTGGCGCGCCTGCGGCAAGCCGAACAGTTCGCGCCCCTTTTCAAAAAGCGGCGTTTCCGGGGAATTCAGGTACTTGGGTTCACCCTGATCCAGAATCCGCCCGCCAAAGCCGATGACCTCGCCTTTCGCGTTGATGATGGGAAACATGATGCGATCCCGGAAACGGTCATACCGCCGTCCGTTTTCGCTGTCGATGACGAGTCCGGCCGCCAGCATTTCCGGGGAAGCGTAATCGGCAAACACCGCTTGCAGCGCCTGCCAGCCCTCCGGCGCGTAGCCCATGCCGAATCTTGCCGCCACTTCTCCGCTCAGTCCCCGGCCTTTCAGGTAAGAGGTGGCGCGCTCGCTTTTTTTCAAGGCGGCCTTGTAGAACGCCTGCGCCTCGCTCATGCGCTCGCTCAAGCGCCGCAGGCGGCTGCCTTGTTCCGCACCGCCGTGCGGCGCATGGCTTTCCGGAACCTGCATGCCCATCGAGGCCGCCAGTTCCTTGACCGCATCGACGAAACCCAGCCCCCGATATTCCATGAGAAAGCCGATGGCCGTGCCATGCGCGCCACAGCCGAAACAGTGATAAAACTGCTTGCTCGGACTGACGGTGAAGGAAGGCGTTTTTTCGTTGTGGAAGGGGCAACAGGCCATGTAATTGGCGCCGGCCTTCTTCAACGTCACATACTTGTCGATCAGGTCGACGATGTCTACCCGCGCCAGCACGTCCTGAATGAAGGATTCCGGGATCATGCGCGCCGCATCCGCCGCATCAGGCGAGGCGCGCCTTGACTCGTCCCGACACCGCGCCCATGTCCGCCTTGCCGGAGAGCCGCGGCTTGAGGACGCCCATGACCTTGCCCATGTCGGCGGCCGTGGCCGCGCCGGTTTCGCGCAAGGCGGCCTCGATGGCGGCGTCGATTTCCGCAGGACTCATTTTTTCGGGCAGATAGGCGCAGAGCACGCCGATTTCCTGCCGCTCCTTGTCGGCCAGATCCGAGCGCCCCGCCGCCTCGAACTGGCTCAGGCTTTCCTTGCCGCGCTTGACCATCTTTTCCACGACGGCAATGATGCCATTGTCGTCGAGATCGATACGCGCATCGACTTCCTTTTGCCGGATGGCGGCCATCAACAGGCGGATCGCGCCCAGACGCACGGTCTCGCCTGCCTTCAGGGCGGCTTTCATGTCTTCGTGAATGCGCGAACGCAGATGCATGTTTGTTCTCCCGGTGCGAAATTGGACGATAACGCAAAAAGCCGCTGTCGAACGACGAGCGGCTTTGCGTGACGCGAAAAAATCCGTACGAAATCAGTACAGTTTGGGCGGCAGGGTCATGCTGCGCAGGCGCTTGTGATGGCGCTTGACGGCAGCGGCGGCCTTGCGTTTGCGCTCGGCGGTCGGCTTTTCATAAAACTCGCGCGCACGCAATTCCGTCAGCAGGCCGGTCTTTTCGACCGCGCGCTTGAAGCGGCGAATGGCCACCTCGAACGGCTCGTTTTCCTTGACACGAATACTCGGCATCTAAAAATCACCCCCTTCCCGTCAGGCAGCATCTCTGCCCAATTCAATTCATCGTTATCGTCCGGCAAGACGAAAAACGGCAATTATAACGTCTTTTTCCATCCCGCGCGCTTTTTTCGCACCGTCGGGCAGGGCAATCGCATGAATGCCTTCATCATGGAGCGCGCGCGTTTGCCATGGTGTTCCTCCCCTGACAAGGGGAGGAGAGGAGGGGTTTGCAGCGACAAAATCGGCTTTTTATATGATTTGCCGCCGCAAAC
>JAITEO010000083.1 GCA_031281985.1 Zoogloeaceae bacterium
AGCCGTTCCGAGACGTACTGCAACAAGCCTTTGCCATATTCGGCGCGCTCGCCGATGGCTCCGTCGATTTGCCGCCCGACATCCCAATACGCCTCCACCATCGCAAAATTGATCGCCGCACAGGCTTTGGCGCGTGCTTGTGCAAGGGTGTCGCGGATGCCGTGATAAATCTCGGCCTTCAGTCCGAAAGGGGTGACGGATGTTGTTTCCTTGCGTGTACTCACAAAATCCTGCCTTCCAGGCTGAAACTATCTTCCAGGTTGAAATAGCCGTTTTTCTCCCGGCTGGCGGCGTAGAGGGTCAGCTTGAGTTCCGTTTGCCCGATCGACTCGTAAAGCGGACGGCGCAAGGAAAGCCGTTCGCTGGCGGCGAGGATGGTAGGCACGCCTTCGCCGCGCCGCTCGATCAAATTCTGCCGTTTGCTGACCAGGTCGGCGGGGTAGTAGCGCGAGAGCAGGTTCACCAGCGTCTCGTTGCGGCTGATGCTGTTGGCTTCCATGCTGTCGACGCTCAGGCTGTTGGGCAGGCCGCCGGGGGTGAAAAGCTCCAGCCGGTCGGCGAACAGGTGCAGCCGGATGCGCGCGCCGTATTGGGCGTAATCCCGGTGGGCGACGGCATTGACGATGGCCTCGAACACGGCGGCCAGATCGTATTGGGGAATGTCGATGCGTCCCGGACGCTTGATGGCCTCGGTGCGCATGTTGCGTTTGACGAAGGCAAGCGCGTGCGTGATCTGCTCATCGAGCGGGCCGTCGCAGTCCTGGGCGTCGACCTGATATTCGGCGTTGCGCTCACTGCCCGAGTAGGCGACGCATTGGATATAGGCGTAAGACAGGAAATCCGCCGGACGCGGTGTCAGTAGCAAAACGCCGCTGACGGTGAGGCGTTCTTCGCCGTTTTCGTTCTCTCCGATGAGATAAAGCTTGCGCAGTTGCATACCGTCCGGCAGATCAGCGCGCAGAAAACGGGCCTTGAGTGCCGGTGCGGCGGACTCTGGCCGGGCTTCGGGCACGATCTGTTCGTCGAAGCGGATCAGGCGCGTCATGCTGCGTTGCTGGAACAGCCGCGCCAGCAGATCGGGTGACATTTCCCGTTTGCTGTCGGCAACCCGCAGGTAATAGCCGTGTGGGCTTTTGTGTACGAAGACGCTTTTATGGACGCGCACCCAGAGGACAGGGCGAAGTTCTCCTCGCTGGTTGGGTATTTCTACCCGGCGGGTTTCGATGGGCAAGGGCGGTTCGATGGCGTCGTGGGCGATATTTTTCAGCCAGTTGCTGACGACTTCCAGTTCTGCCGGGTCTATCCCGATGACATCGCGCGTCTTGTCGTCGACGCCCAGCACGAGGATGCCGCCGCTGGCGTTGGCGAAGGCGGCAAGCTCGTCGGCGGTGCTGTCCCGTCCGGGCGCGTCGACCTTGCCGTCCTTCACCGTGACGCGCTTGAATTCATAGGCGGAGTCTTCGCCCAGCCGAATCTGGTAGGTCAGTTCCCGCACGAGTTGGGTGGTGTCGATCATGGCATTATCCTTCCAGCCGCCAGCGAATGGCGAATAAACGCTGGCAGTGCGGGGTGAGGGCCAGCGCCGCTTCGATTTCCTCAAGCAGGCGGTCTTCCTCGGCCTCGATGCGTTTCTTTTCTTCGTGGTAATCGAGCATCAAGGCGTCGCGTTTCTGCTCCTGCTGTTTGAGGGCGCGCTTGCCTTCCACTTTTTCGGCAAGCGTGGGAAGTTGCCGGATGGCGCGGCGGGCGTCGCGGATTTCCCGATCCAGTTGCTTGATGCGAATATCGAGCGCGACACGGCGATCTTCTGCCCAGGCGTCGAGTTTTTCGCTTTCTTCCGTGAAATAGCGTTCGTTCCGCTTTTCGGCTTCCTGTTGCCTGTCGGCACGTTGTGCCGCAAGCTCTGTTTCCAGCAATTCCGGCGCGCGCAATGCGCTGTGTTCGCGTGCAATGCTTGCGGGCAGTGTCAGCAGACGCTCGGCGGCGTCCCGGTCGAATGCCGCTCCAGCGTCGCTGATCGCGGCAATCAGCAAATGCTCGACCGTGTGTCGCGCGGTGGCAAAACACTGTTTTTCCACAATGAGATCGCCGGTTCGGCTTTCAAGATGTTGCAACCAGGAATGTTGGCCAGACTGCGTATGCGTGAGGTCGAAAACGATTTCGGCGATAGGTAAATCTTCCAAGCCGGTTTTTGCTTTTTCGATCAATTCCGCCCCCAGTCCTTCGCTGGGACGCAAAAAACGCGCGTTGACCACGTCGGCTTCTTGCCAGCGCATATCGTAGACATGGCCCCGGTATTCAAAGGCAGAACCGTCGAAACGTGCTTCGGGCAACATCATGCGCGCCAGCAAAAGCAACTGTTTCTGATACGCGCTCAAACGGTCTTCGGTTTTGTCGCGCGTCAATTTGAGACGGCTTACGACATCGGCGTCGAAATTCTCCAGCAAAGAACGCCGGGTTTCCCGTGTGCGTATGTCGAGTTTGTCCTTGAGCGCTTCTTGCAAGTGGTTGAATTCTTCGTCGATTTGAGCGTCGTTGCGGCATTTCTGGTAAATCTCATGAATGCGGTGCTCAATGTCTACGCCAGATTCGATGCTGCCGAGGATTTCGTCCGATGCGCCGAAGACGCCCTCGAACAAGCGGAATTTCTGGTTCAGCAATTCAAAAACGCGCTCGTCGGCGCGATTGCCCTTGTTGATGAAGTTGACGACGACGACATCGTGTTTTTGTCCGTAGCGATGCACGCGGCCGATGCGCTGTTCGACGCGCTGCGGATTCCAGGGCAAATCGTAATTGATGAGCAACGAGCAGAACTGGAGATTGATCCCTTCCGCACCGGCTTCGGTGCAGAGGAGAATCTCCGCCGCATCGCGGAAATGTTCTACCAATGCGGCTTTCATGTCGGCGGCCTTGGCGCCGGAAATACGTCCCGTCCCTTCGTGTTTTTCCAACCAGGCCCGGTAGATGCTTTGGGAATCCGGGTCGGCGTTGCTGCCGTTGAGCACGGCGAGTTTGCCGTCATAGCCTTGCCCGGCGAGCAAATCCTTGAGCCAGGATTGGGTGCGTAACGATTCGGTGAAAATGACAGCCTTGCGCTGGCCGCCAAGCCGTTCGGCGGAATCGAACGCCCGTCCGAGCACCCGCAGGAGCGCGTCGGCCTTGGCGTTTTGGGTGATGCGTTCGGCCAGGGCGCAAAAACGCTTGAGCTTGCCAATCTCCGCATTGAGATTGGCGGTGTCGGTTTGGGTCTCATCGAGTTCTTCCGGCTCGATGCCTTCTTCATCGGCAAGATCATCGATGGCGTCGTAATCTGCCAGTACTGGTTCGGCCAGCGGCTGGCGCTTTTCCAGTCGCGCGATCATGGTGGAGAGCGTGCCCTGGATGGCGAAGGAAGAAGACGCCAGTATCTTGCGAATGACAAGGGTGACGAGATGGCGCGCGCCGGGTTTGATGGCGAGCAGGTCGTCGCCTTGCAGATAGGCGGAAACCTGGGCGTAAAGAGAAAGTTCGTCGTCCGAAGGACGGAAATCTTCGGTGATCGAAAAACGGTTGGTGAATTTGATACCGCCGCTTTCCTGTACCTGTCGGCGCAAGGTGCGCCGGCAAATGGGTTTCAACCGTTCACGCAGATGCTCGAATTCGCTAGCTTCCAGTTTGGGGCGGCAGTAGCGCGTCTTGAAGGCGTCCAGATTGCCGAAGAAATGCGGGTCGATAAACGCAATCAGGCCATAGAGTTCCAGCAGGTTGTTTTGCAGCGGCGTGGCGGAAAGCAGGAGCTTGGGGCATCCCTTGAGCGCGGCATCGAGCTTGCTGGCGATTTTCGCGCTTTCTCCCTTATGGAAATTGCGCAATTTGTGCGCTTCGTCGAAAACGGCCAGATCCCAGTGGAGGCGGGACAATTCCTCTTGTTTGCGGGCGGCGAATTCGTAGGACAGGATCACGATTGCGTCCTGTCCGAATGCGTTTGGGGCGTGAAAAGGGTTGGCAATGCCCGAGGCTTGCGCTGTGTTGAAATTGCGCGCTTCGAGAATCCGCGTGGGCAGGGAGAATTTTTCCGCCAATTCCTGCGCCCACTGCTGGCGCAGCGCCGCAGGCACGATCAGCAGTAGTCGGCGCTTGCGCTCCGCCCATTTTTGTGCCAGCACCAGGCTGGCTTCGATGGTCTTGCCCAGCCCTACCTCATCGGCAAGGATGACGCCATTGGACAGCGGCGAAGCCAGCGCGAACAACGCCGCGTCCACTTGGTGGGGGTTCATGTCTACCCTGGCGCTTGCAATGGTCTGGGTGAGCGCATGCTCCGCGATACCCGCGAGTGACAGGGCATGGGCGATGTAACCGCTTTGATAGCGGGTGTACATCAGTGCGTGTCCTTTGTCGAAGCGGCGAGCGGATGGAATTTCCCTTCGTTTTCGGTACGTTCAAGGAATTCACCGACCGCTTGACGAACGAGCCAGGCCACGGACAACCCATGCGCGTCGGCCATGCGTTGCAGGCGGCTCAGTTGTTCCGGCGACAGGGAGATGGTCGTGCGTAGTGTTTTCATGCGTTGTTTGCCGCATCGGCTTGCATCAGAATGCATCACATTCTATACGTTTTCAACGCATACGCGGAAGGGTTTCAATTCCGAAGGTGTGATTAAATTAAATTAAAATCGATCATCAAAATCGAAATATGATTATGGCACATCATTTCGCTATTTTTCAGGGTTTCCAGAGGGGAAATAATCCACTTCCGGTAAAAACGTCTTGCTGTCGGAAACGTTGCCCTCATGCACCACCGGACAGCCGCGTCCATCGGTCATCAGGCCATATTTGATTTGCAGCAACCCCTTCTTGCCGTCCCGGTTGTAGCCCAGGTGCGCCAAGGGACAATGCGTGCCTTCACGTGCCTTCGAAATAGCTCGAACTCGAGTCGTACAACACCTGGCCTCGCGTCTGCAGATGCCGCAAGCTTCTTCTGGATCGACGCCTGGCGCGCGCCAGAAGCCAGTCCATCGCCGCGTACAGATCATCTTCGCTGGCTTCCGACACGCCAAAGTCCGAGGCCAGGGTTGTCGTGTGCCAGGCACGGCATGTCGGTGTCGGCTTGGATGAATGCTCAGGCCGGTTCTTGAAGTTCGCTCTGGAATTCGATGTGCTATTCAGCGCCTATGTCATTCCTGCCTGACCAACATCCCGTCCAGAAAGCAATCTTGGATACGGCA
>JAITEO010000094.1 GCA_031281985.1 Zoogloeaceae bacterium
GCAACTCGTTCCTGCGGATTGCAGCGTTTTCAGCGATTCCGGCAATTCTTCCCCTTTTTGCAGGGTGTTTTGCGCCTGCGCATTCCCACAAGCCAGAAAAGCCGCCAGCACACCTCCGAAAAATGGCCGCATCCAGCGGGAAGGAAATCCTGGATTCATCGCATCCGCTCCACGAAACTGCCAAAGTTCTTGCTGTTCGTAACGCCTTGCGGCGTGAAAGGCGACGCTGTAATCCCTTCTTCCTTGCCGCCCGATTTCAGAATCAGATCCGGAGGGTAGGTGAAAACCCAATCCGTGTATTTTTGCGCACCCGCGAAATGGCTGACCTCGGCTTCAAAATTCGCCTGCTTGATGGGTGTTTTTCCCGACAGGGAATGAACCCCCACAATGCGTCCGCCGATTCGAACCAGTCCCCATTCGGCTTTTCCCGTCATCGGATCGACAAAAATCTTGCGCAGATGGCGCATGGTGCCCGGATAGCGCGGGTCTTGCAACAAATCCTCCAGGCTGGCAGGATATTCGTTCCGCCCTCCCGTTTGCAGTCCTTCATAGTAGTGACCGATGGCGACCTGAAATTGCCGTCCTGTCGCCAGTAACGCCTTTTCCCGATCCCGTTGGGAGACAGTGCTATCCATTTCGACCGCTACGGTCAGCCCTACACCCATCAGGGCCACCAGCAACAATACCCAAAGGTAACTGAATCCCGCTTGACGGGAAAACGCTGGCCTAGAAACTTTCATAGGGTTGCCCGTTCTTGTCCGTCCCCTGCGCGCCGCTCCTGACATCGGCAATGCCTTCTGGCGCTTCTCCCGCGTCGGCTTCAGACTGGAGCAATATCCAGGTACTGGAGGATTCCGTGATGGGATCAATGGGCACGGCGCGAAGATATTTGTGTTCGACCAGCTCTTCGAGCGTTTGCGGATAACGTCCCTTGTCCGCATAGAATTTGTCCAGGCTGAGGCGCAATACTTTCAGGTTTTCCTGCAGGGCGATATCCTTCGATCTTTCCAGGGATCCAAAGTACCGCGGCAAGGCGATGGTGAGCAACAGCGCCACAATGGCCATGACCACCAGCATCTCGATGAGCGTAAAGCCCTTGCGGCCCGAAAATCTGTCACGCATGATTTACCACTCCCGATAAGGCACGCCGTTCAATCCGACTTTATCGGAGCGGGAATATACGTCAAAAATATCTTCCCCTTCGGCGGGCGCATCGGGTGGAGAATCATAGCTGCGCAATCCCCAAGCTCCAGCGGAATTTCTCTCCTCGGGTGAAACCATTGGATCGGCGGGTATCCGACGCAAAAAATACATTTTCTGCCGGGTCGGACTGCGCTGGTCTTCGACGCCTTCCACCAACTGCTCAAGCGTCTGGGGATAGCCGGATTCGCCGATGCGCATCGGAATGCGCCCTTGCTCCGAGGCGCGTTTATAGGCATCCAGCGCTTCGCGTATTTCCGTCAGGGCCATGCGCAATTCCCGCTCCTTCTGGCGCTGTACGTTGATCTGCAACAAGGGTACCGCGACCGTGACCAGTACTGCCATGATAGCCAGCGTCACCATCAGTTCGATGAACGTGAATCCGAACAGCCGGAATCGTATTCCTGTCCGTAAGGGACGATGTCGCGTCATGGCAGAATCCGTACCGCCTGTTCAGACGGGAGGATCACGGAAGCGGAGGGTTCAGGCGTTGCGGACAAAAGTTGCAAACGGGCTGAGTCACTGGCTTTGAGCGCCTTGAAGTTGACCTTGATGACGCTTCCTTCTCCGTTGATGCCCGTATCTTGCGCGTTGGCGGGTTGCCGGATCAGGGAGGCGAATACCCTGCCTTGCACGGGATCGAAACGATAGCTGAAATTCGTCTGGGCGTTACCCTGTTTGAAAAAATCGCCTTCCTGGACGCTGACGGCTTGCAGGAGCTGCGGATCGAATCCCAGCATGATCGGCATGTTGAGCAAGTTCTGGTTGCTTTGTATCGACACGACCGCGCTGAACTGTTCGCCAGCCTTGACCTGCGCGGGCGCTTGCCAGTTCAGGGTGATGGAACCCGGTGTACCAGTTCCTGGAGAAGGATTGTTTCCGGAAGCCGAAGTATTACCACCAGAGCCTGCTTCCTGGGGGGTGCCCGGAGCGGACAGATTGGGAAGAGTGGCCGGTGCGTTTTCCTTCGGCGTGGCTTCGTCCGAAGACAGGCGCAGGGACCGCGCGCCAATATAGCTTTCCGTGCCAGACTCGAATTCGGCGTCCAGCATGTCGGGACGTTGAATGGAACGCACGATGCGCGGCGTGATGGACAGCAGGATTTCGCTGCGTTGCTTGTCGTCCTTCTGACTGCCAAACAGTCGTCCCAAAATCGGCACTTCTCCCAGAAAGGGGAATTTATTGGCGGTGGAACGATCCTCGTCATTGATGAGTCCAGCCAGGATCTGCGTCTCGCCATCCTTCAGGCGCAATACCGTATTGGCGCCGCGTGTGCCGATCTGATAGGAGAGCGTGCCCGAACTGCTCATGATCTCCCGA
Source organism: Zoogloeaceae bacterium (assembly GCA_031281985.1). Taxonomy (GTDB): domain Bacteria; phylum Pseudomonadota; class Gammaproteobacteria; order Burkholderiales; family Rhodocyclaceae; genus Azovibrio. The sequence goes on from JAITEO010000094.1 coordinate 2,521, forward strand.
ACCAGATTCGAGACTTCCAGATTGATTTTGATGGCGACCTCGTCATCGAGATAAATATTGGGTTCGACTTCCAGTTTCAGCCCCACATCCACGTAATTGACCGATTCCGAGACGAAACCGGTCGACGTCGAGGTCGTCGTGATGACTGGTACGCGGTCGCCGATCTGTATCTTGGCTTTTTCCTTGTTGCGAACGCGGATGCGCGGATTGGCCAGGATGTTGCCGTCCTGGTCTTCCTTGCGCGCGTTGACGATGAAGTTTCCGAACGACACCTGCGTCGTGTCCTGGGTGAGACCCTTGACATCCGGCCAGGTCATCGGTACGCCTTCGAATTGCAGGGGCGAAAACGTCATCTGGTTGGGCCACTGGATGCCCAACTCGAGCAACCGGGAACGGGTGATTTCCAGGATTTCGACTTCCAGCATGACTTCAGGATCATGCAGATCCTGCAGATTCACAATGCGCTCCGCGATGCGAACCGCTTCCGGCGTGTCACGCATGATGAGTATCCCCAGGCGTTCATCAACGATCAAATCCTTGGTTTTGACGATGGTCTTGATCGAATTGGCGATTGCCTTGACATCCGCGTTGGTAATGTAAAAACTACGTATCGCCAGGGTCTGGTAATCCTTTTGTTTTTGCGGCGTGTTGGGGTATACCAGAATGGAATTCTCGTTCAGCACCTTGTATTCGAGTTGATTGGTCATCAGCACGAGACGGATGGCGTCTTCGATCGTCGTATTCCTGGCGAAGATGGTCGCTTTCAGATCGGGGCGAATATCATGGTCGTAGAAGAAATTCAGGCCCGATACCCTGGCGATGACTTCCATGACGGATTTCAGCGGCGCGTCCCGGAATTCCAAGGAAACGGTTTTTCGGAAAACAGCAGCCAGCTTGGTTTCCGGGCGTGACATCTTGGCGCGCTGCTCATCGACGCGCGCCTTCAGATTCAGCGCGGGTCTGTGTCCCGGATTTTCGGCAAGAAGGGGGCGCAATATTTCCAGCGCCCTGTTCAAATCGTCCAATGCGCCTTTCTTCAGCAAGGACTCGGCTTCCGCTACCACGAGTTGGTGGCGTCTTGCCTGCACCAGCAAATCCATTCCCTGCCGGGCCATGACATTTTCCGGCTCCAGGGACTGCGCCTGGCGATAGAATTTTTCCGCATCATTCAGACGCCCTTCGCGCCGGGCCAATTCTCCGGAGGAAATCAGGCGATGGATGATGGACATGCGACGATTGCCCAGTTCGATACGATATTCCGCATTCTTGGGATCGAGTTTCACCGCCTCCTCGAGCTTGGCAAGCCCTTGCTCGACCTGCCCTTCGGCCAGCAGGCCCTGGCCTTCACGGTAAGCCAGCATGCCGCAGCCCGGAAGCAGCCAGAGTGCCGACATCAGCAGGAAAATTCTTGCGCGGAACAGTGAAAAATGGCGTCCATCCCGGCAATATCGGGTAATCCCCCGAAAAACCCGGGGCAAGGATGATTCAGGTCGCGCGTTCATACGTTTTCTGTCGTTGTCGTTCATAGCGTACCGCCGGTCTCCAGTATCTGCACTTCACCCAGGGGCAAATATTTGAAATGAATCGCATTGGCCCCGACGCTTTCCACCTTGTAGGACTCGTTCAGGATGTCGCCTTCACGCACGATCCAGTTTCGATCCGCCTGCTGTAGAAACACCAGGGTTTGTCCGTTTTCCACATAGCGTCCCATCATTCGGAAAGGCAACGGCGGAGCTACAGGCGGCGGCGGAGGCGCTTCCTCCGGCATCTGGTTTTCCACGGCGTCGGGAACTTTCCGTTGCTGCCAGTCGGCGACAGCGAACAAGGAAATTTCATCCTCATCCGAAGCCAGGCGTTCCCGAATCTGGAGCACTTCGACAGAAGCCACCGCCGAGGCGTTTCGCGCTGGAGCCGGAATTCCCGCCGTTGCGTCCCTGACGCTCCGGGATGCCGCGGGAGACGCTGGACGGGGGTTCAGAACCACGCCGTCATCTTCCGGTTCTGGCGCAAACCAGGCAGCCAGAAGGGTCGCCAGCAGGGCCACGCCCAATCCCATGCGCAAACCCGATGGTCGCCTCATTGGGAACCCCCTCGAATTTCCACCTGGGGCGGCAGATGCGTCAACAACACCCATTGAATGCGCGCTTCAAGCCCGGAGGCGTCCAGGGTGTCGCGCTTCAATTGCACACTTTCCAGGGCCAGGTTTTTCTGTTGCAACAGCGCCGCGTAGATATACCGGTTGACGGCTTCCGCCGTGCCCCGCACAGGCAAGTTGATCCGATAGCGCGTGAATGCGCCCCGGATGTCGACCTGTGCCTGATATTCGGCGCGCTGGATCGACAAACCATCATCTTCGGCCAGGCGCAACAAATCCTGCAAGGCCAACGGAATGTCCTGATGCGGCAACAGCAATTGCTCAAACGCGACAAGGCGCTGACGCCCATCGCCGGGATCCGGAGCTTGAACCGCCGCATCCGCTGCCCTGGCATCCTGCGCTGCGGCATAACGCGATTGCCACACCCGCGCTTCTCCCTGCTGGTGGTTCAGTACGGCCAATGCACCCAGAGCCAACACCCCAGTTACCAGCAAACTCCAGCCCCAAACGCCCAAAAACCGCGTCGACGCGATCCACTGTTGGCGTATGGCCCAGACGGAACGCGGCACGGCGTCGCGCAATCCGCGGAAAACCCCTGCCTGCCCGCTTCCGATGGTCAATCGTTCCATTGCGCCTCCATCGTGAAGCGGAATCGTTCCGTATTTTCCTCATCCAGAAGTTCATGATGCGTCAAATAGGCGCGCACGAAAGGCCGTCGCTCGGAAACAAAGGCCACATAGCGCGTCATTTCGGCGCTGCTTGGCGCTTCCGCCGTGATCTTGAGCGTATTGGCGACATTTCCTGTTGCCGCAGACGCTGTCTCGACCTGCAATACGCTGACCCGAATATCGCGGGGAGGACGCAATGCATGCAAAACAGCGCCTATCGGCAAATTCAACTGGCGGATCGCGGCATTGATGGCTCCGATCCGAACCGACTCTTCACGGCTCCAGGATGGGGGCGGCGGCCGACGGTTTGCCTGTTGCAACGCCTCACACGCATCACGCAAAGTTTGTACATTCATGAACTGTTGCCAGGTTTCAAACACGATCCCGCCTGTGCCAAGCATGGCCACGCCCAAAACCAGCCAATGCCACCCGGTACGGCGAGGCGGCAACGCATGGGCATCCAGCGCATGCGCGCCTTGACAGGCGCGCAGCCAGTGCGCATCGGGTTGCAGACAGCGCCAGGAAGCATCCGGCGGGATGAAAGGAGCCGGCCAGACTGTGTTGTCCGCCCATGTCCCGGATGCGTCCAGCACCTGGATTTTCTGGATGCCAAGCGCTTGTGGACGACGCAGACACAAACGCTTCCAGGCCAATGACAAGGCATCCACAGCCGAGACATCCGAAGCATTGGGTTGTATCCTGATTTCCAGCAAATGCCTCCGGCCTGTCCAACGCTTTGCCCCGGCGAGACACAAGGTGACATCGTTTTCATTACAAATCGCCACGGCCTCAAGCGGTTGCTTTTTGCCCAACACATCCCAGGCCAACACCGAAACAGGACACAGCGAACGCCAATGGGCATGCCAACGCGCAGCGCATTGTCCAATGGCTTGCAACACTTCCAGAGGATAGGCAATCGCCAGCCGCGATGCGCCATAAGGCGCGTCATCCAGCCGAATCTCATCATCCGGCATGACGGCAAACCCCAGTTGGGAAAGATAATTCCGCGCAAAGTCTCGGGCGGAATCCTTGCGCGACATGGCCGGGTTCCACGGCACGGAAGCCATGGGAAGCCATGTATCCGCAATGATCGCGCGCAATTCGAGACCACGCGCGCAACCCTGGGGGAGTTCCCCCGGCAGTTCCTGCAAGGCCGCGCACAAGGCGGACAACGCAGGCGTTCCAGCATCATCCCGAATATCCACCGCACCCAGCGCATGCCATGTGGCGCGGGCATTGCGACCGGCCAGCAGCCCCCATTGCACGTGCCGCTGACCGATCCACAAAAACAGCGTCCGGCGAGGCGAAAACAACGTCCTTGAAAAAGGATTACCCCGCGACACGCGCAACCTCCTCCAATGTGGTTTCACCACACGCCACCCATGCCAGAGCGGTTTGCTCCAGGGCACGCAGCCCCGCCAGACGGGCCTGTTCCTTCAAGGTGGATATGGGCGCTCGCTGGGCAATCAGTTCGCGCAGGGT
>JAITEO010000361.1 GCA_031281985.1 Zoogloeaceae bacterium
GGTTTTCCCAATCGTCCTCGACGAAACGCACGTCGTTTTGCTTGAGATCGAAGCCCAGGGCTGCGAGCGACCCCAGATAGCGTTCCAGAATATCGCCGGGCGCGGGTTTCAAGACCACTTGATACTGGAAGTAATGCTGCATCCGGTTGGGGTTTTCGCCGTAGCGCCCGTCCTTGGGGCGGCGCGAGGGCTGCACATAGGCGGCCTTCCACGGCTCCGGCCCGATGGCGCGCAAAAAAGTGGCGGTATGGCTCGTGCCCGCGCCGACTTCCATGTCGTAAGGTTGCAGGAGCGCGCACCCCTGGTCGCTCCAGTATTGTTGCAAGGTAAGAAGAATGCGCTGAAAACTCGGCGCGGATTCGTGGTTCGTCATGAAGCGCATCTGGACAAAGGAAATGCGGGATTCTAATCCATCGGAGGCGTTGGGGATCAGGGATCAGGTATCAGGGATCAGGTATCAGAAGACAGAGCGCTTGCTTTGTGGTTTGCGCTCCGTCCCCTACCCTCTGATCCCTGATTCCTGATCCCTGATCCCTGCCCCCCCTACAGCAGGTAATTCAGCCAGCGTCCCAGGCGTTGTCCGGCGGCGCGCAGGCGTTGGGCGGCGAGGGATTGGGTGCGGCGGCGAAAGTTGGCGTCCAGGGTTGCGCCGCGGGTTGGGGGATAGACCTCGCGGGCGATCAGGGCGTGGCTTTCCGCAAACCAGCGGCGGATATCGCCCACGGCTTCGACGGAAGAAGGCGGCGGCAGGCGGCGCAGGAAGGCCAGGCGATGCGCCAGCGCCGCGCCGCGCTGCCCGGAGGGGCCGGGCAGATCGTCCCAGTAGGCGTGCAGGGTTTGCAGCTTTGCGCGCTTTGCGGAGGAAGGCACGCGGACATAGAACTGGTTGCCGCCCCGATCGTTCCTGCCGCCCGTGTGCAGGGGCTGATGGATGTCGCCGGTCAGATGCAGCAGCCAAGGCAAGGCATATACCTTCGCCGCGCGCTGCGCGTGGAGGAGGTCGTGGGCGAGTTGCGCCAGGCGCGTGTCGATTTCGCCGCCGCCCGCGTCGCGGTAATGCCAGTCGCCATGCCGCCGCATGTCGGGAAAACCAGGGAGCCGGGGCGTGGGGCTGCCCTTCTTTTCATCGTAGAACCGGGGATCGGCGCGAATCTCGTCCGCCCAGACGCTGGCTTCCAGGAAGACGCCATAGTCGGGATCCTTTTCCCGCTGGCGTTTTCGCCAACGCGCGTAGTCGGGATGCTGGCGCAACAAGTCCGTCGCCTGACGCCGCGTGGCCGGGGTCATCTCTTCCCAGGCAAGCGCGGCAATCTGGCGATGACCCGCCGCGTTCCAGGCGTGACCGGCGCACGGCGAGAGCAGCAGGAAAACCGGGAAAAGGAAAACAAGAAACGCCTTGTTGCCCCAGGCGCGGACGGTTGCGGGCAACCGGGCGCGCGACAGTTCTCTGGCCTGCATCGGACGAATCCTCGTAGGGAGAAGAGCGCCGCGCGCCGGGGTAAATCTACGCGCCGCGCGGTTTGCTTGCGGGTTCTGGCGAATCGGCGTCGAAGCCTCGGAAGGAGGCAAAGCCGGTGACGGGTTCGCGTTCGGAGATGAGCGTGTTTTCCGGCGCGTCCGGGTCGGCGTATCCCAGCGCCACGCCGCAGACGAGGAGTTCGTCGTCGGAAATGCCCAGGTGTTTGCGGATGGTCTTGTGGTAGTCGGCAAAGGCGTTCTGCACGCAGGTATCCAGCCCGCGCGCGCGCGCGGCGATGACGAGGTTGCCCAGGAACATGCCGTAATCCAGGAACATGCCGCGTCCGAGTTGCCGGTGCATGGTGCAGATCAGGCCGACGGGCGCGTCGAAGAACAGGTAGTTGCGCGCGGTCTGCGCGTGCATCTTTTCCTTGTCGCCCTTGGGGATGCCGAGGAGCCGGTAGAGTTCGAAGCCGACCTTGCGGCGACGGCCAAGCCAGGGTTCGCTCCATTCCTGCGTGTAGTAATCGAATTCGCGCCCTTCCTTGTTGCCCTGATCGTATTGTTCGAGAATGGTCTGCGAGAGCTTCTGGCGTTCCTCGCCCGCCAGGGCATAGACCTTCCACGGCTGCACATTGGTGCCGGAAGGCGCGCGCGCGGCCAGTTCCAGGATTTCGGCAACCAGCGACCGCGGCACCGGCGTGGGCAGGTAGCGGCGCATGGAATGGCGCGAGCGCAGGGCGGCGTCGACGGCGTGGATTTGGGCGGTATCGTTCATGGGGCGGGTTCCTTTCGGTTGGCGGATGGGGTGAGGAGATATTGCAGGGCGGCGACCAGCGCCGCGCATTCTTCCGGCGTGCCGATGCTGATGCGCAAATAGTCGCTGATGCGCGGCTGGCGGAAATGGCGCACGATGATGTGCACTTCCCGCAGATGCCGCGCCAGTTGGGCGGCATCGAATCCCGGATGACGGACGAAAAGGAAATTCGCGGCGGAAGGAATCACCTCGAACCCCAGCGCGGCGAGTCGCTGGGCGAGTTCCTCGCGGCTCTGCATGACGGCGGCGCGGGTGCGCTCGAAGTACGCGTCGTCGGCCAGCGCGGCAATGGCGCCCGCCTGCGCCAGACGATCGAGCGGGTAGGAGTTGAAACTGTTCTTGACCCGTTCGAGACCGACGATCAATTCCGGCTGACCGATGGCAAAGCCGACCCGCAATCCGGCAAGCGAGCGCGATTTGGAAAAAGTCTGCGTCACCAGAAGATTCGGATGTTCGCGCACCAGGCTAAGCGCGCTCTGCGCGCCGAAATCGACATAGGCTTCGTCGATGACCAGCATGCGCCGCGGATGGGCGCGCAGCAGGGCGCGGATGGCGTCGAGCGCCAGGGCGCGTCCGGTCGGGGCGTTGGGATTGGGGAAAATGACGCCGCCGATCTGCGCCGAATCGCGTTCGAGATAATCGTCGATGCGCAGGGAAAAATCGTCCGCCAGCGGGACGCGCTCGAAGGCGATGCCGTAGAGCTTGCAATAGACGGGATAAAAGCTGTAGGTGATGTCGGGAAACAGCAGGGGACGCCCATGCTGGAGGAGCGCGCAAAAGACATGCGCCAGCACTTCGTCGGAACCGTTGCCGAGAAACACCTGTTCGCGCGCGATGCCGAACTGTCGGTAGTGATGGGCAATGGCGGCTTTCAGCACCCCGCCTTCCGGGTCGGGATAGCGGCGCAGGCTGTCGCCCTTCGCGCCCAACTCCGCGCAAATGGCGTCGACAACGCCGGGCGCGGGTGGGTAGGGGTTCTCGTTGGTGTTGAGCTTAATCAGCCGGGCAAGCCGGGGTTGCTCGCCCGGCGTATAGGGGACGAGGTCTCGAACGATGCGGCTCCAGTATGAACTCATGACATTCGCGGCAAACGGGAAAGGGGCAGATGGTATCACGCGCCACGCAACAAGCTGTGACGGATTTTTTCTCCTGCGCGCGCCCCGCGCAAATGGCCGGATATATCCTCGCCCATCCCAAAGCGGCGCGCAGGCCGCCGGGGCGTTACACATTGTTTCACGCCGTAGAGAAACCGGCACGGGCGCGGCGCATGGTTGCGGTACACTGTGCCATATGAACATGGTGCATAAGCTTATGAACACGGTGCATATTCTTCTGGTCGAGGATGATACGCGCTTGGCGCGTCTTACCGCGGAGTACCTGAGCCACAACGAATTTGCGGTTCAGATCGAAAACCGTGGCGACAAGGCGGAAGCGCGCATTCTGGCGGAACAGCCGGATGTGGTCATCCTGGACATCATGCTGCCGGGCAAGGATGGCTTCGAGCTTTGCCGCAGCATTCGCCCGCAGTATTCGGGCATCATCATGATGTTCACGGCGCGCGACGAGGACTTCGATCAAATCCTGGGACTGGAACTGGGCGCGGACGA
>JAITEO010000201.1 GCA_031281985.1 Zoogloeaceae bacterium
CCCATCGACGGGCTGTGCGTGCGCATCGGCGCGATGCGCTGTCACGCGCAGGCGCTCACCATCAAGCTGAAAAGGGACGTGCCGCTGGATGAACTGAGCGGCATCATCAGCGAGGCCAATCCCTGGGTGAAGGTGGTGCCCAACGAGCGGGAGAGAAGCGAACGCGAACTCACGCCCGCCGCCGTGACCGGCACGCTCGATGTCCCTGTCGGAAGGCTGCGCAAGCTCGCGATGGGCGCGGAATACCTTGCCGCCTTCACCTGCGGCGACCAGCTTCTCTGGGGCGCGGCGGAACCCCTGCGGCGGATGCTGGGTATTCTGCTGGACTAGAAAGAACGAGACCACGAAAAAGTGCCGGACGCGTACACACAGGAACAAAAAAACACAAGGTTCTTGGGACATTGTAGTTTTTTTACATTTTTCTGGTCTATTTCGTACTTTAGACGTAAGATTAGCTTGCGCGTCTAAGTGCATGATGTTATTTTAAAAAACCTGTTCAGTCGCGTATGGTGACAACATGAAGCCGGGGGGTGGCAACGTGAATAAAAAATTTGCATTGTTTGACAGGACGCGTGTCGCGTTCTGGGCTGCAACGGCAGGGCTGTTTCTGACGCCCGCTGCCGTACACGCAGCGGGAATGGAGGGGATTACCGTTTATTCCATGCTGGGGCAGCCCTTGCGCGCCGAGATCAAGGTGACGGCCGCGCCGGACGAGTTGACCGGCATGAACGCGCATCTCGCGCCGCGCGACAGCTTCGCGCATACCGGCGTGTCCTACAGCAGCGTATTGAGCGATTTCAAATTCGAGTTGGAAAAAAGCGCCACCGGCGCGGTAATTCGGGTGACCAGCCATGCGCCGGTCAATGAACCGTATCTGGACTTCCTGGTCGAGTTGAGCTGGCCGTCCGGCCGCCTGACGCGCGGCTATACCGTTTTGCTGGATCCGCCGGAAGTGGCTTCGCAATCGCTCTACCGGCAGGCGACCGTGGCGCCCAGTGCGCCCAAGCCGGTCGTGGAAGCGCCTGCCGCCGCGGAAGAAAAGCCCGCCGCCGATGATGCCGACACTGCGGTGGCGGCAAGCGAGGGAGAAGGCGAGGCGAAGGGGGACAAGACGGCGGCGAGCGATTCCGGCAAGACAGAGACTGCCGAGTCCGTGGGCGAGCATGTGGTGAAATCGGGAGAAACCCTGCAACGCATTGCGCGCGCCAACCTGTCGGCGGGCGTGACCATCGAGCAGATGTTGGCGGCGCTGTATCGCAACAATCCGGAAGCCTTTTCGGGCAACAACATGAACCGTCTGCGGGCGGGCGCCGTTTTGAAAATCCCGTCCGCGGAGGCGGCAGCCAGTATTTCCCAGACGGAAGCCAAGCAGGTCTTTCAAGCGCAGACCGTCGCCTGGCGCAATTACCGCAACCGCTTGGCGGCAGCGGCCGGGAGCACGGTGGCAGGTGCGGGAAGCCGCTCGGTTTCCGGAACGGTCAGCAGCACCAGCGTGGAAAACACGTCGCCCGTCGAATCGGGTGACACGGTGCGTGTTTCGCGCAGCAACCAGAGTGCTGGCGCAGCCGGCGTGACCGAAGAAGATCTGGTGGCGTTCGACCGGAGTTTGCAGGAATCCAGGGAGCGTGTGGAAGCCTTGGAGAAAATCGTGGCGGATCTGAAAAAACTTCTGGAAATGAAAGATCAGGGGATTAACGATCTGCAAAAGCAACTGGACTCTGCTTCGCCCGCAGGTGCGCCCGCCAGGGCCAGACCGGAGAGACAGCAGCGTTCCGATTCAACCAACTTCACTGATTACGGCCAAGGGGTGACAGCGTGAAGAAAATGAACCTTTCCTCGATGAAGCGTTATGTCATGGCGATTGCCGTGGCGTCTGGTGTGTTGCTGGCTCCGCAGTGGGCTTGTGCGGCGGGGTTGCAGGGCATTACCGTGTATTCCGTGCTGGGGCAGCCCTTGCGCGCCGAAATCCAGGTTTCGGCGGCAAAGGACGAGCGGATCGGCATGACGGCGTATCTGGCTTCCAGGGCTGCTTTTTCCCAGGCGGGGTTGCGGTATTCCTCGACCTTGCAGCAACTGCGTTTTGAACTGGAAAACAGGGCGAGCGGCCCCGTGATCAAGGTGACTTCCGTGGGGCCGATCAACGATCCCTTCGTGCAGTTCCTGCTGGAATTGAGCTGGCCTGCCGGACGGGTGAGCCGCGAATACACTTTCCTCATCGATCCGCCGCCGGATGTGCGGGCGTCTCCTGCCGTGACGGTGCGGACAGCGCCGCAACCGGCAAAAGAAGCGGAAGCGACGGATGACGCGCCAGTTGCCGCGCCGACTGCCGCGCCGCAGCCGGCTACCCAAACGCCCGCGCTGCCGGCTGCGGGAGAATACGTGGTCAAGCCGGGTGAAACCCTGTATCGCGTCGCGCGCGCGCACCGTTACCCTGGCGTGACGCAGGAGCAGATGCAACTGGCGATTTACCTGCGCAATCCGGGCGCATTCGATGGCGCGATTACCCGTCTGCGCGCGGGTGCGGTGTTGCAGATTCCGCCCGTGGAAGAAGTCCGGACCATTCCGGTAAGTCCGCGCCGGACCCGTGCGGGGGATTCCGGCACCTCGGTCAGGCCGCGTACCGAGCCATTGGCGCGTGCGGACGATGGCCCAAAAAAAAAGCCCGTAGTATCGGCGAGCGAGGTGAGAAAGCGTGAACAAGAACTCAAGAAGTATCAAGCGCAAGCAGACCAACTGGAAAAAAATGTAGAAGAACTGCAACGGCAACTGGAACAAAAAAACCAGAACATGGCCGAAATGCAGGAGCAGGTGAAAGCGGCACAACAAGCCAAAGCGGCGGAACAAGCGCCTGCTACGGATACTGCTCCTCCCCCTGTTACTACGGAAGCGCCGCCGGTCGTTGCGCCGCCCGCGCCGCCGCCCGTCATCGAAGCGCCGCCCATTCCGGGTGCGCCGCCCATCCCGGATGATGCGCCCGCTCCGGATGTTCCGGTCGTTCCGGAGCAACCGCCGGAAGCGCCGCCGGTCATCGATATCGATGAACCGGCAATGCAGGACCCGCCGCCCGTGCCACCGGAACTTCCCGCGACGCCGCCCGCGACGCCGTCTTCTCCTCCCCCTGAACTGGATGCGCCGGATGCCGCGGATGGCGGCATGGGCTTGTTGGTCTGGATAGGCGGAGGGGTCGTTCTCTTGTTGGTTGTGTTGGGCGGCGTGTTTTTCCTGCGTCGTCGCAAACCCTCCGGCAATACGACGGTCGCCGTGAGCGCGTTCGACAAGCCGCTCCCCGAGGAAGGGCTGTCGACGCTGGGGCCGAATTCGGTATTCCAGGAAACGCGCGGCCAGACGGTGGATACGGAAAATCCCGCCGCGCCGCTGACGCATTCCGGGTTCACGCAGGGACATGGCATCGATACGGGCGACGAGGTCGATCCCGTCGAGGAAGCCGATGTCTACATTGCCTATGGACGCGACGAACAGGCGCTGGAAATCCTGCTGGACGCCCTGCAGAAGAACCCGCACCGCACCGCCATCCATGCCAAGCTGCTGGAAATCTATGCCAATAGAAAGAGCATCCAGCAGTTCGACACGCTGGCCTCCGAACTCTATGCACAAACGGGAGGACAGGGCGTGGACTGGGAAAGGGCCGTTGCCCTGGGACGTGTCCTGGAACCCGGCAATCCGTTGTATGGCGGCGGCGCGGACGCGTCGTCGGCAAAACCCGCCTCGCTGGATTTCAGTCTCGCGCCTGCGGATGCGGAAGCGGACATGGAAGCGGAAACGCCCTCGCGTCCGCTGGAAGATGACGCCGCGGGCTTTGCCAGCGTGACCGACCCGGTGGGCATCGTCTTCTCGCCCACGCAATCCGCGCCCTCCCTGCCCGAGGCGGAGGACGATCCCCTGCTTTCCCTGTTGCAGGAAGAATCCGTCACGGGCGCGGATGCGGACATGGAACTGATGCGGCAGGAAACGGGGGCGATCCCGACTTCCGCTCCGGCTCCAACTCCAACTCCGGCGGCGATGAAAGAACCGGCGGAAACGCCGTTGCCTACGCTGCCTGCCCGTGAGCCGGTGGATGAACAGACGGCAACGACGGTGGTCGATGCGCCGACGGATATGGATCTGGACGTGGGACAGGAAGAAGCGCCCGACGTGCCGACATTGCCGCCGGATGCGCCCGTGTTCGCGCCAGCGGCGGATGCGGGACAGAAGAGCCTGGTCGATTTCGATCTGGATGTGCCCAGTGAGGTCAGCGCGCGCCAGCGGGAAAAGGAAATGGGCGAGAGCGATGTCATGGCGGCCACCGCCTTCATGACGGTCGAGCCGGATGACGACATGGAATTCAATGTCGAACTGACGGAATCGACCATCCTGGGCGCCGCGGGCGGTTCGGGCTTCGACCTTTCGGGACTCGATCTGGAACTGGGACGTCAGGAGCAACAGGCCGCGGCGGAAAAACCCGCGCCTGCACCTACGCCCGTACCTGCGCCCACACCCGCGCCCACACCCGCGCCTGCGCCCATCGCGCCCGCGCCCGTGGAGGCAGAGGAAGACGGCGATGTGGTCGACGCGCGCCGCGACGAAGTCAATACCAAGCTCGATCTTGCCAAGGCCTATGAAGAAATGGGCGATTTGGAAGGCGCGCGGGAATTGCTGAATGAAGTCGTCAGCGAAGGCGCGCCCGATCAGGTGGCGGCGGCGCGGGAGATGTTGAAGAACATCCAGTAAGCGTCCAGCGTGCAACAGGAAAGCCGCGTTCACCGAAAGGATGAACGCGGCTTTTTTTTGAAAGACATTTTGTGATGCTGCATCCTGCCGCCCGCATCCTGATCTGGTTCATGCTGGCTGTGTTCCTGCAATGGGCTGCGCCGCTCCTGATGCTGTTGGCGGCCTTTGTCCTCCAGATTGCTGGCGCGCGCGTGCGCCAGCATTGGTGGCGGCTGTTCCTGCGCACCCGTCTGTTGTTGCTGGCGGTGTTCCTGGTGTTCGCCTATGGCGTGCCGGGCGAACCCTTGGGCGGGCTGGACTGGCTGCCTGGCGAT
>JAITEO010000232.1 GCA_031281985.1 Zoogloeaceae bacterium
ATCGCAAGGCCGCTGAACAGGGGGATGCGTCTGCTCAAGACAAATTGCGCAAGAGGGGCATAAGCTGGTAATGATGGTTTTTGGGAAGTGTTTGCCGCGCCGCCCGGAACGGCGTGGCGGGTTCTGGAACGATAAAGCAATCTGAACTGCCTGCCCATAAAAGAGATACGATCCTGCCGCTCGATCGTTTTTTTGCCAACCCATGAAACCTGATGATTTTTATCGCCGCCTGACGGCGCATCCTCGTTATGCCGCGCTTGCGGGCGAACGGCGCAGGCATGCGCGGCACTTTGCCGGGATGAGCCTGCTGGCGTTCGCGGGCTATCTGTTGCTGGCGAACGGCGCGGCAGATTGGCTGGCGCGGCCGGTATGGGCGGGGCTTTCCATAACCTGGCTGTGGCTGTTGACCTTCTGGTGCGTGCTGTTCATCGTCACGCTGGTGGTTTGCGTCGCCCACGCGTTGCAGGAACTGGATGCCCGGCTCGCCGCCCTGATGGAAGAGGTGCGCGATGCGCCCGGCTGATATCTTGAAGCACCTCGGCAGCGCCCTGGGCGGCGGCGTGACGTTCCTGGTCATGGGCATGGGCAGCAATCCCGTCTGGGCGCAGGCGGCGGAAGGGGAAGTCATTCGTCATCCCGCCAGTCTCGCGGTCATCGCGGCGTTTTTCGTGGTGGCGTGCGTCGTGCTCGTTGGCGCGCGCTGGGCGGTGGAGCGGGCGCACGTCCTTTTGTATGCCCACAGCGAAATCAGCGACCCAAAAGGCAGATGGCACGGACTTTCCCTGAGTGGCGCGCACCTTTCCGCCGCCGCCTTGCTGGGATTGCCCGCGCTCATGCTGACGCCGGATGGCGGCGCGTTCCTCTGGATTGCCGGGTTGCTGGCGGGCTGGCCGCTGCTGGCCTTGTTGCTGGCGGAGCGACTGCGCAACCTGGGGATGCTGACCTTTGCCGACACGCTCGTTTGGCGAGCGCCAAGCCACGCGCTGCGCGTGTTGGCGGCGGTCGGCACGCTGCTGGTGACGCTCCTGTACCTGAGCGCCCAAATCATCGGCGCGGGACAGGTTCTCGGCGCGCTGTTCGGCCTCGAATACTGGCTGGCGGTGCTGATTGCCGGTAGCCTGATGATGGCAACCGCGCTCTACTGCGGACGCATGGCGCTCACCTGGCTGGCCATCGTCAAGACGATGGCGCTCTTGCTGCTGCTCACGCTGCTGGCGGCGCTCGCCTTATGGACATTCGGCTTTTCGGCAGAGGGGACAGACGGCGCGCCTCCATTTGCCGCCGCCCTGTCCGCCGATTTCCTGGCGCGGCAAACGCCGCTGGATCAATGGTCGCTGGGATTGACGCTGGTCTTTGGCCTCATTGGCCTGCCGCATCTGCTGATGCGCTTTACCGCCGCCAGCGCCCAGAGCGCCCACGTCGCGCGTCAGGGCGGGCTTTGGGCAGGCACGTGGACGGGCGTTTTTTCCGGCCTGCTGCTGATCATCGGGCTGGGGGTGGCGCATTTGCCCGGCAAGGAAGCGGTCATGCAATTTCTTGCCCTGCGCGACAACAACAGCCTGGCATTGCTCTATCTGGCCGAATCCGTGGGCGGCGGCGCGCTCATGGGCGCGACGGCGGCGGTCGTCCTGATCGCCTTGTTGACCGTGGCGGTCAGCCTGGGGCACGCGGCGGCGGCGGCGGTCGCGCACGATGTGTACGCCAGCGTGCTGCGCGGCGGACGAATCGGCGAAGCGCGCGAACTCAAGTTTGCCCACCTGGGAATCGTGCTGCTGTTCGCGCTTGCCATGCTGCTGGGCATCGTCTGCGCCGGACAAAGCCTCGTCCTTCCCGTCGCGCTCGCCCTGGCGCTGGCGGCCTCCACGCACGCGCCCATGCTGCTGCTCTCCCTGTCCTGGAAGGGCTGCACCCGGCGCGGCGCGTTCATCGGCGGCGCGGGCGGCTTATTCAGCGCCCTCCTGCTGATTCTCTTCTCGCCGCCGATCTGGGTCACGCTCCTGGGACACGCGGTCGCGCCATTTCCCTACGCCTTGCCCACCCTCTTTTCCATGAGCTTTGCCCTGCTGCTCACCTGGGCATTTTCCCTGGCGGACAAAAGCGCCCGCGCAACACAGGAACGCGCCGACTGGCCCCGCCAACAAGCCCGCGCCGAAACCGGCATCTGAAGAAACCCATCCAGAAACCGTCTCAAGCGATGGGTTGCGGAACCATCTTGAAGCCCAGCGCGCGCGCCACCTTGAGCACCGTGGCAAAGCTGGGATTCCCCTCGCCGGAGAGCGCCTTGTAGAGCGTATCCCGATGCAGCCCCGTTTCACGCGCCAGCGCCGTCATGCCGCGCGCGCGGGCGACTTCGCCAAAAGCCCTGGCGATAAAGACCGGGTCATCCCCGGCTTCCTCGAAACACGCTTCGATAAAATGCTGCATATCGTCTTCGGTTTTCAGGTGCTCCTGAATATCCCAGCGGCGCGTCTTGATTTTTCCGTTCATCGTTCAATCCTCCTCGTCTTGCAGTTGCCGCGCCATCTCTTGCGCGGCCTTGATGTCACTTGCCTGCGTGGATTTGTCGCCCCCCGCCAGCAAATAGATAAATCGTCCGTCCGGTCTGTTTGAAATAGAGGCGATACCCCGGCCCGTAATGGATGCGCATCTCGCTGACCCCATTGCCGACCGGCTTCACATCCCCGAAGTTGCCTTGTTTCGCGCGAAAGATGCGCGCATTCACCCGCGATACCGCCTGCGAGTCGGTGAGCGCGGCAAGCCAAGCGTCGAATATTTCCGTGGTTTCAATCGTGTTCATAGGATAAATTGTAGATCATTTTATACAACCATCCAATTTCAAACCGATAAAAAGCAGGGTTTTACTCAGGGCAATCGCATGAATACCTATATCATGACGCGCGAGCGTTTGCCATGCTGTTCCTCCCCTGACAAGGGGAGGAGAGGAGGGGTTTGCAGCGACAAAATCGGCTTTTTACAGGATTTGTCGCCGCAACCCCCCCTCAATCCCCCCTTGTCAGGGGGGAGGCAGGCAAACAGGCAGTTTCGCCCACACCATACGGCAGCTTCATCCCATCGCTTGCAAACCCAATGGCATTCATGCGATTGCCCTGGGGTTTTACTTTTTGCCGCCCCTTGAACGCCACTTGTGGCAAAATCCCCGCTCCTTGGGCAAGGCGCGTTTTGGCGCGGTTCATTCCATATACAGGCACGGATAAAGCGGGACGATAGACGCATGATTCTGGTTACTGGCGGCGCGGGTTTCATTGGCGCGAATTTCATTCTCGACTGGCTGGCGGCTTCCGATGAGCCGGTGGTCAATCTGGACAAGCTCACCTATGCGGGCAATCTGGAAAACCTGGCCGCGCTTGCCCATGATGAGCGGCATATCTTTGTCGAAGGCGATATCGTCGACCGCGCCAAGGTCGATTTGCTGCTTGCCCGCCACAAACCCAGGGCGTTGGTGCATTTTGCGGCGGAAAGCCATGTCGACCGCTCCATTCGCGGCCCCGGCGAGTTCATCCGCACCAATGTCGAAGGCACGTTCGCGCTGCTGGAAGCGGCGCGCGCATACTGGTCGGGCTTGCCACAAACGGAAAAGGCTGCCTTTCGCTTTCACCACGTCAGCACGGACGAAGTCTACGGCAGCCTTGCGCCAGAGGCCGCGCCATTTACGGAAACGCATCCCTACGCGCCCAACAGCCCCTATTCCGCCAGCAAGGCGGCTTCCGACCATCTGGCGCGCGCCTGGTTCCATACCTACGGCCTGCCGGTGACGATCAGCAATTGCTCCAACAATTACGGCCCGTTCCATTTTCCGGAAAAGCTGATTCCGCTCGTCATTCTCAACGCGCTGGCCGGAAAGCCCCTGCCGGTTTATGGCGACGGTCTGCAGGTGCGCGACTGGCTCTATGTCGGCGATCACTGCGCCGCCATCCGCCGCATCCTGGCGGCGGGAGTACCGGGTGAAACCTACAACGTGGGCGGCGGCAACGAAATGAGCAATCTTATGCTGATCCAGACAATCTGCGCCTTGCTCGATACGCTTGCGCCACGCGCCGACGGCCTCCCCTACGCGCGTCAGATCACCCATGTCGCCGACCGTCCTGGGCATGACCGCCGTTACGCAATCGACGCGCGCAAAATCGAACGGGAACTGGGCTGGAAGCCGCGGGAAACCCTTGCGAGCGGCATCGAAAAAACCGTGCGCTGGTATCTGGAGCATGGCGATTGGGTGGCGCATGTACAAAGCGGCGCGTATCAAGAATGGATGACCCGGCATTATGGCGACGCCCGCGCGTGAGCGTCCCATTCTGCTTACCGGCTGCAATGGGCAATTGGGATGCGTGTTGCGGCAAACGCTCGCGCCGCTGGGAACGGTGCTGGCTTTCGATCGCCAATCCCTCGATCTGGCCGACGCCGACGCCCTGCGCCGCCGGGTTGCCGAGTGCCGTCCCGGCGTCATCGTCAATGCCGCCGCCTATACCGCGGTAGACAAGGCCGAGACGGAAGCGGACATCGCCCATGCCGTCAATGCCGTCGCGCCCGGCGTCCTGGGCGAAGCCGCCGCCGCCATCGGCGCGCTGGTGGTGCATTACTCGACCGACTATGTGTTCGACGGCACGGCAAAGGGCGCGTACCGGGAAGAAGACGCGCCGAATCCCCTCAACGTCTATGGCAAGAGCAAGCTGGCGGGCGAGCGCGCCCTACAGGCCAGCGGCGCGCAACACCTGATTTTTCGCACTTCCTGGGTCGTCGGCGCGCAGGGCGGCAATTTTGCCAAGACCATCCTGCGCCTGGCGGCGGAACGGGAAACCCTGAACGTCGTCGACGACCAATACGGCGCGCCCACCTCCGCCGCCCTGCTCGCCGAGACGACGGCGCGGATTCTACGCCGCTATTACCGGCAGACGCGCAAGACGCAGGATTTCCCCTGCGGTCTCTACCACCTGACGGCGACGGGAGCAACCAGTTGGCACGCCTACGCCGCCCTCATCCTCGCCGAAGCGCAAAAAGCGGGCTGCGCGCTCAAACTGACGGCAAAGGGACTGACGCCCATCCCCAGCTCCGCCTACCCGCTCCCCGCCGCCCGCCCCGCCAATTCCCGACTGGACTGCACCCGCCTGCAACACACCTTCGACCTGCGCCTGCCCCCTTGGCAACAAGGCGTAACGCAAACACTGCAACAGATTTTTGAGCTATAACGGTAAACGGAGGACAGAAGACAGAATGGCCTTCGGCCTTTTATTGCAGGAGCGCACTGCGTGCGCCCCAGAACCTACGGAGCCGCACATCATGCCCAACACACCGAATACAGACCACAGCCCCCAAAGCGAGCCTGGCGAGCGCTCTGTCCTCTGTCTTCTGTCCTCTGTCCTCTGTCTCCTGCTCCTGAGCCTGAATGTCGGG
>JAITEO010000295.1 GCA_031281985.1 Zoogloeaceae bacterium
ATATTGACCTTGCTGAATTTGGAGACGCCGGTGAGCATGGCGAATTTGATGTGGGCGTCCTGTCCCTTGATGACGGAGTAGAGATTGCGCAGGCCGTCGCGCATTTCGATGGCAAGGTCGGGCCGGGTGAGATTGTCCAGAATGGGCTTGTCGTATTCATCCACCAGCACCACAGCGCGTTGGCCGGATTTGGCTGCCGCCGCCTGGATCAGGGCGATGAAACGGTCGGGGATTCCGTCTTCGCCCCGCGGCACCCCCAGACGGCGTTCGTTCTCGGCCAGGATATTGCCGATGCGCGCATCCAGCCCCGCCCGGCTTTCCATGATGCCTTCCGCGAAGCTGATGCGAATCACCGGATACTGGACACTCCAATCCCATTTATCATGACAATACAGCCCTCGGAATAACGGCTCGTTACCCGCGAAGAGTTCGGCCAGCGTATCCAAAAACAGGCTCTTCCCAAAGCGGCGCGGACGGGAGAGGAAGTAGGCGGTTCCCTCGTCGATCATCTTCAGGGCGAAGGCGGTTTTATCCACATAGTAATAATCCGCTTCACGAATCTTGGCGAAGGTCTGGATGCCGATGGGCAGTTTCTTGCGAGTCATGGCGCGCGCTCTGGACAAGTCATGCGCGAGATTATAGCGCGGCGGGGGCGGCGTGCCTTGCCGCGTCTTTCTTGCGTCTTCAACGGTTGCTGCCCGCCACCAGCGCGATTTCATACAGGCGGCATTCCAGCCGGCCATTCATCAGCGGGGTCTTGCGCGCGGGTTTCAGCCGCAGGAGTTTGGGAAAGCGCTTGTCGGCGGTGAAAAAGAAGGCGCGCCAGCCGGGGAAGCGTTGTTTCAGTACGCCGCTCATGGCCGGGTAGAGTCCGGCAAGTTGTTCCAGTTCCCCCATGCGTTCGCCGTAGGGCGGATTGACGACCAGGATGCCCGTATCGGCGGGCGCGGCGAGATCGAGAAAATCTCGTTCCGTCACCTCCGCCGCGCCCTCCAGTCCCGCCGCGCGCAGATTGTGACGGGTGGCGCGTACCGCGTTTTTGTCCTTGTCGCTTGCCCAGAGTTGCAAAAAGCGCGTCTCTTGCACCGCGCCCAGCGCCTCGTTGCGTATCGCCTGCCAGACTTCGCGCCGATAGGCGCGCAACGCCTCGAAGCCAAAACGCACCCGCTCCAGCCCCGGAGCGCGCGACAAGGCCATGCAGGCGGCTTCGAGCAGGAAGGTGCCGCCGCCGCACATGGGATCGACGAGCGGCATTCCCGGTTGCCAGCCGGTGAGCCGCAAGATGCCCGCCGCCAGATTCTCCTTTAACGGCGCTTCCACGTTGGCGTGCCGCAAACCCCGCTGCCACAGGGGCGCGCCGGAAGTATCCAGATAGAGCGCGCATTCCCTTTCCGCGAGAAAGACCTGCACGCGCACGTCCGGCGCGCGGGTATCCACATTGGGACGCTCGCCGCACTGCGCGCGAAAACGATCGCACAGCGCATCCTTTACCCGCAGGGTGATGAAATCGACGCTCTTCAACGGCGAATGGTGCGCCGTGGTCTGGACGCGAAAACTGCTGTCGACGGCAAAGTACGTTTCCCAGGGTTGTTGGAGCGCCAGACGATAGATGTCTTCCTCGCGCCCATAGGGCGCTTGGGCAATGCGCCAGAGGATGCGGGTTGCCAGTCTGGAGTGCAGGTTGGCGCGATAGCAGCACGCCCAATCACCGCCAAAGGCGACGCCGCCGTGGACGGCACGCGCTTCCTGCGCGCTTGCCGCGTTCAGTTCTTCGACGAGCAGACCTTCCAGTCCGCGCGGGCAGGGGGCAAAAAAATGTTCCATGTCAGAAGGGACGCTTCAGGACGACCAACAGGATGATGGCCAGCAGAATGAAGGTGGGCGCTTCGTTGAAGACCCGGTACCAGAAATGCGTATGCTGGTTTTCTCCCCTCTGGAAACGGCGCAGCAACAGGCCGCAGTAAAAATTGTAGGCAACCAGCAGGAGCACCAGCAGGAGCTTGATATGCAGCCAGACGCCGCCAAAGCCGTACCCCAGCCACAGCCACAACCCCAGCCCCAGCGCCAGCGCGCCCAGCGGCGTCATGAAACGGTAGAGCTTTTCCGCCATGAGCAAAAGACGCGCCCGCTCGGCTTCGCTTTCCTGCGCCACCATCGCCAGATTGACAAAGATGCGCGGCAAATAAAACAGCCCGGCGAACCAGGAAACGACGAAAAAGATATGCAGTGCCTTGAGAACGAATAAAAACATGGAAAAATTCCTTGTGGGGAAACGGAGGCGTCAAAAAGCAAACCGGACGTGGTGTTTCATTGCCTTTGTATCCAAAAAAGGGCAAGCTCCGCTTCCCCTTTTTTGCTGACTGAACCGGCAAAAAGCAGGTTTTTACTTTTTGACGCCTCCTAACGATACAGGATTCAGCTCGATTTGGGGATACCGCAGGCGCAGACGCATCTCGCGGATCAGGCGCGTGTTCTCGATGCGCCGGGATTCCTGCCAGAAGCGCCATTGCGCCGGGGGAATCCGTTGTTGCAACTCCGCGCGCGAACAGCGCGGCGGACGCGGCAGGCGCAGGTAGTCCGCCACGGCGTCGAAATAGTCGCCCATCTTCAGGTCGCTGGCGTCCACCACATTGAAACTGCGTCCCGCGCCGCCCAGGAACAGGGCGCGGCAACAGGCGCGCGCCAGATCGTCGGCGTGGATGTGCGCGCTATGGACATCCTCGGCGGCAAGGAGCACCGGCAATCCCGCTTCCAGCCGCGCGCGCGGCAGACGCTCGCCCGTGCCCTCTGCATCTTTTGTGGCGTAGATTCCCGGCGCGCGCAACAATACGATACAAACCCGGTGCGCGCTGCCCCAGCGGCGCAGACAGTTTTCCGCATCCAGTCGGCGGCGGGCGGGCGCGGAATGCGGGCGGCGCGGCTGCGTCTCGTCGATTCGCGCCCCGCCACAATCGCCATAGACGCCGGTCGTGCTCACATACACCAGCCGCCGTGGTAAACTTCCGCCTCGGCTCAAGGCCGCCAGCAGATGCCGGGTGCGCTTATCTTGCTCACCGCTCGCCTGCGGCGGCGCGAGATGCAACACCCGATCCGCGAGTCCCGCCAGACGCAGAAGGCTTTGCGGCCGGTCCAGATCGCCCGCGACCGGACACGCGCCCAGCGCGCGCCAGTCGTCTGCCGATCGGCTCTCCGGGCGCACCAGCGCAAACACGCGAAAGCGTTGCGCGAGCCAGGTAACGGCACGCCGGGCGACATCCCCGCTGCCGACGATTAACAATCTTTGCACGGACGGCATTTTAGTCGCAGGAGGCGTCAAAAAGTAAGCACCCACTTTTTGCCGGTTTGTCTTGGGGTTTGAAGCCAGGCAAAGCCTGGCTTCAAACCGTGTAACCCCAACGAAAAACCGATCCGGACTTTCCGACACTTTCCCATCAACACCCATCAACACCGATCAAGACCCATGCGTTACCAAATCACCCTGCAACCCGGCGCTATCCAATATATCGCCGAGGCCGACGAAACCCTGTTGGATGCCGCGCTGCGGCAAGGCATCCAGCTTCCCCACGGCTGCAAGAATGGCGCGTGTTGCGCCTGCAAGACCCGGCTCCTCCACGGCGAGGCGGATCGGGGCGTGTACCAGCCGCATGCCCTGAGCCGCTACGACATCGAAGAAGGCAAGCTCCTGCTCTGCACCGCCTACGCCAAGAGCGATCTGACGCTGGAAAACCGCCAGGCGACGCGCGAGATTCCGCTAAAACTCCTGCCCGCGCGCGTGGAAGCCCTGCGCCGCGCCGCTCCGGATGTCATCATCCTTTCCCTGCGCCTGCCCGCGAGCGAGCGTTTCACCTTTCGCGCCGGGCAATACATCGACATTCTGCTGCCCGACGGCCAGCGGCGCAGTTATTCCATCGCCAACGCGCCGGAGGAGGAAGGAACGCTGGAACTGCACATTCGCCGCGTTCCCGGCGGACGCTTCACGGGGCAGGTGTTTGAAACGATGAAGGTCAAGGACATCCTGCGCTTCGAAGGGCCGCAGGGCGATTTCTTCCTGCGCGAGGAAAGCGACAAGCCCGTCATCCTGATCGCCAGCGGCACCGGCTTTGCGCCGATCAAGGCCATCGTCGAGCACACGCTGGCGCAACACATCGTCCGCCCCCTGCGCATCTACTGGGGATGTCGCGCGCGCGCCGACCTCTACCTTCCCGATCTGCCCGCGGCCTGGGACGCCGAACATGCGCATATCCGCTTCATTCCGGTGCTTTCCGCCGCCGATGCCGACTGGCGGGGACGAACCGGCTTCGTGCATCAGGCGGTCATGGCGGATTATCCGGATCTTTCCCAGCACGAGGTCTATGCCTGCGGCAATCCGGCGATGGTCGATAGCGCGCGCAAGGAACTCGTCGCCCAGTGCCACCTGCCGGAAACGGCGTTTTTCGCCGATGCCTTTACCTTCAATGCATAAACCTTGAGCGCCGCCGATCCCCTGACCCTCCTTTTTTCCCCGGAAGGTCCGCTGGCGGCGAACATCCCGGAATTCCGGCTGCGCGCGCAGCAGGTGGAAATGGCCAGGCGCATCCAGGCGGCCATCGAGGCGCAGAGAATCTTCATCGCCGAAGCCGGTACCGGCACCGGCAAGACCTTCGCCTATCTCGCGCCGGCGCTCGCTTCCGGCGGCAAGGTGATCATTTCCACCGGCACCAAGACCTTGCAGGATCAACTGTTCCACAAGGACCTGCCCCTGATGCGCAAGGCGTTGCAGGCGCCGATGCAGGTGGCGCTGTTGAAGGGGCGCGCCAATTACCTCTGTCCATACTACCTGCGGCGGGCAGAGACGGAAGGGCGCTTTCGCAGCCGGGAAGAAGTCGGGCACCTGGCCGCCATCCGGAGATTCTCCAAGCATACCTGGAGCGGCGACAAGGCCGAATGCAGCGCCGTGCCGGAAAATTCCCCGGTCTGGGCGCAGGTGACTTCCACGCGCGAGAACTGCCTGGGGCAGGAATGCCCGGATCACAAGGAATGCCATGTGCTTGCCGCGCGCAAGGCGGCGATGGAAGCGGACCTGGTGGTCGTCAATCATCACCTGTTCTTTGCCGACGTGATGTTGCGCGATGAGGGGTTGGCGGAGCTTTTGCCCGCCTGCAACACGGTGATTCTCGACGAGGCGCACCAGTTGCCGGAAGTCGCCGCCCTGTTCTTTGGCGACAGCGTTTCCACCAGCCAGATTCTCGATCTGGTGGGCGACGGCAAGGCGGAAGGACTGGTGGGCGCGCGCGATTGCCCGGAATTGCAAGAGCGCTTGTCCGCGCTGGAAAAGGCGGCGAAGGATTTGCGCCTTGCGGTGGGCGTGGAGGGCGGGCGTCTTTCCGTTCAGCAACTGGAAACCGCACCCGGCTTTGATGCCGCCATGCAGCAGCTTTTGCAACAGTTCGAGGCGACGGCGGAAATCCTCAAGACGCAGGCGGAACGATCCGAGGGTCTGGAAAAATGCTGGCAACGGCTGCTGGAACTCGAGGCGCGCGTCCGGGCGTGGCATGCCAACGCGCCGATGACAGAAGAAGAGGCCAGCCCCGCAAGCAAGAAGATTCGTTGGGGCGAGACCTTCGGGCAGTCCCTGCAACTCAACGCCACGCCGTTGTCGGTGGCCGATATTTTCGCGCGCCAGATGAGCGGGCATCCGCGCGCCTGGATTTTTACCTCCGCCACGCTCGCCGTGCGAGGACGTTTCGATCATTACCAGGCGGAACTGGGGCTTTTCGAGGCCGAAACCGGCTGCTGGGACAGTCCCTTCGACTACGCGCGGCAAGCCCTGCTCTACGCGCCGCAGGGCTTGCCCGAACCCAATTCCAGGGGCTATACGGAAGCGGTCGCCGCCGCCGCCTTGCCCTTGGTGCGCGCCGCGCGCGGCGGCGTGTTCTTCCTGTGCACCAGCCTGAAGGCCATGCGCCGCATCCATGAACTGTTGCAACAGGATCTATGCGCACACTGGCCGGACGAAGCCGCCCGTCCGCCGTTGTTTTTGCAGGGCGAATGCGGCAAGAACGAATTGCTGGAACGCTTTCGCCGTGCCGGAAACGGCATCCTGGTCGGTAGCCAGAGTTTCTGGGAAGGCGTGGATGTGCGCGGCGAAGCCCTGTCCCTGGTGATCATCGACAAGCTCCCCTTCGCGCCGCCCGATGATCCGGTGCTGGCCGCGCGCATCGAGGAAATGAAGAAGGCCGGACGCAACGCCTTCATGGAATACCAGTTGCCGCGCGCCGTCATCAACGTCAAACAGGGCGCAGGCCGCCTGATCCGCACCGAATCCGACCGGGGCGTCCTGATGATCTGCGACCCGCGCATGCTGAACAAACCCTACGGCCGCCACGTCTGGCGCAGCCTACCCCCCATGCGCCGCACCCGCGAACTCGACGTGGCGCTGGACATGCTGTGCGGCAGCGTCAAAAAGTGAAAACCCACTTTTTCCCGGTTCAGTCAGCAAAAAAGGGCAGGCGAAGCCTGCCCTTTTTTGGGTAAAGGCAAGGAAACCCACTACTACTTGTCCGTCCGGTCGTAGGGGCGCGCTGCGCGCGCCCGCAACCGTTCCGCCGCGTGATGGCCGACGGGGCGCACGCGACAACCGTCACGTGTTGGACATGGCCGGTTCCCGCGCGTTCGAGTAGGGGCGGCAGAGTGCCGCCCCTACATGTTTTTTTGCAGGAGTTCATTTTCTGCCGCTCGCCACAGACAGCATTGGCCTTCAATTTCGAGGATGCACCCCGCTTTCGACGTAGGCTTTGAACCTTGCCGTTTCTCTCCTGGCATTTGGAGTACAGGATTCGTCGGTGGCGTCAAAATGATCGGAACACCCCACTTCCAGCCAGATGCGTGTTTTTCCGTCCTGCAAAGGTTCCCTGTAGGCGCGGTAGGTCAACTGGGACCCCAGGCCGCGTTCTCCTTTCCGGCTCGAGGAGTAGGTATGCGTCTCTATGACCAGATCATTGACGGTGCGAATTCTGTATTTCGAGTTCGTGGTGATGTAGAGGACTGCCCGTTGCCAATACGTATCGCATTGCGCCCTGCCTTCGCAGATCGAAGACTTCTGTTCCACGGGGACGCTGACTTCCGCCTGCATGCGCTCTGAATCGATCTGGGCGCATAGCTGCCCATATTCCGCCCAGGTGAATTTCCCTGCGTACAGCGCAAGCACTGCCTGCAAGTGCGCATCCATCTGAACCTTGTTCCTTTGCAGGAAGGCATATTCGGATTCGGTACTCGCGTGAAACAGGTTTTCTCGCATGAACGTGTCGTAGTACTCCGCCATGAGCTTGCCAAATTTTCCGATCGCCACGCGCTCCTCTTCTGTCGGATAATGGTCGTCCGTGGCATTTTGCGGGCAACCTTCAAAACTGACGCCGGGTTTGCCGCGAATGATGGCCAACTCCGGATCGGTTGCCAGTCTCGCTATGTATTCCCGATTGACCGCCTTGCCGGCGATCAGCATTCCCAGGGATGAACATCCCGCAAGCATCAATAAGGCAACGAAGAGGAACGGCAGGAAACCGCGTTTCTGCCCCCCCCCGACATTGCTGTTTCGTTCCTGCGACATGATTTCCTTCCTTTCCCATTGACGGCCCAGCCTCGAACCGTGGAGTTTCAGGATAACAACACCCCATGCAACCCCTGCACCGAATACACCTCCAGCTCTCCCCCAGAGGTGATGCCTTCCGCCGCCGCTTCCGCGCCCCAGAGGGTTGTGTACATCGTCACCCGCGCCTGTAGGCCGGAGACGCGGATGGAGCGGGAGTCGCTGATCGCCTGGCGTTTTTCTTCCACCGTGTTGATGATGAGCGCGATTTCGTTGTTCTTGATCATATCCACCACGTGCGGGCGGCCTTC
>JAITEO010000366.1 GCA_031281985.1 Zoogloeaceae bacterium
GGGCATCATCCCGGCGCTGGAATCCTCACATGCCGTGGCCCATGCGATGAAAATCGCGCCGACGCTCGAAAAGGACAAGTTTCTGCTGGTCAACCTGTCCGGGCGCGGCGACAAGGATATGCACACCGTCGCGGAAAAATCCGGGATTCGCTTCTGAGCGCCCGCGCCATTTTCCAAGACGCGCCGCTTTGTCTGAGTGCGATGAAAAGTGGAGGAAACAAACGCAGCGCCGCCGCTTGCCGTCCCCTCTCCCCCAATTCTTTGGGGGAGAGGGTGCCCGGTAGGGCGGGAGAGGGGGCGGCACGGCACGTTGTCAGAGGGTTTTTCTGGGAAAGTTGCAGCCTGCAAGGGCTTGCAGCTTGCAAGGGCGCTAACGCGTCGTATGGAACAAATACCCTCTCCCGGCCTTCGGCCACCCTTGCAGGGTGCAAGCCCTCCCCCGCAAGCGGGGGACGGCAAGCGGTGGCGCGTTGTTTGTTTCCTCCCCTTTGGTTTGCGCCCCCCGAACCGCAGCGGCCAAGACTATCGCCGATTTCTTGCTTTCTTTCCTGCCGCGGCTTTGTCGCCTCTGGCGGGTTTTTCTTGCGTGGATGGCGCAAGGTGTGCTGGTTTTTTCTGTCGCCGGGAGGTGGGGGTCTGTTCCTGGCCGTCCGCCAGGACGAAGTCGATGCGGTTGCTTTCCAGATCGGCGCGGATGAGTTGTACACGCACCCGGTCGCCCAGGCGGAAGCGTTGGCCAGTGCGTTCGCCCAGCATCTGGTGTTTGATTGGGTCGAACTGGAAGTAATCCGCGCCCAGTTCGGAAACATGCACCAGACCCTCGACATAGACTTCATCCAGCGCCACGAAAATGCCAAAGGCGGTGACGGCGGAAATGGAGCCGATGAAGGTTTCGCCGATGCGCTCCTGCATGTAATAGCATTTCAGCCAGTTCTGCACGTCGCGCGTGGCTTCGTCGGCGCGGCGCTCGGTTTGCGAACAGTGCAGGCCAATCTGTTCCCAGTCGCCGGGCGTGTAGGGTTTCTTCTCCAGCGCCGCCTTGATGGCGCGATGCACCAGGAGGTCGGGATAGCGGCGAATCGGAGAAGTGAAGTGGGTGTAATGCTCGTAGGCCAGGCCGAAATGCCCCAGGTTGTCGGGACTGTACATGGCCTGCTTCAGGGAGCGCAGCATCACGGTTTGCAGGAGCTGGGCGTCGGGACGGGTCTTGGTCTGTTCCAGCAGACGCGCGTAATCCCCGGCGGTGGGCGCGTCGCCGCCGGGAAGGACAAGCCCGAATTCGGCAAGAAAACTCCGCAGGTTTTTCAGCTTTTCCGCGTTCGGCCCGGCATGGATGCGGTACAGACAGCCCGCGCCATGCTGCGCGAGAAAATCCGAGGCGCAGACATTGGCCGCCAGCATGCACTCCTCGATGACACGATGCGCGTCATTGCGCGCCACCGGATAGATGGCCTCGATTTTGCCGTTGGCATTGAAGCGCATCTCGGTCTCTATGGTTTCAAAGTCGATGGCGCCGCGTTTTACCCGCGCTTTTGCCAGGGTCTTGAACAGTTTGTAGAGTTCCTGCAACTGCGGCAGGACGGCTTGATGCGCGCTTTCTTCCGGTCTGCTCTTGCCGGAAAGCCAATCCCAGACCTGGTTGTAGGTCAGCCGCGCCCGCGAGCGGAATACGGCGGGATAGAAGCGGTACTCCCGGATGTCGCCGCTGCTGGAAATGCGCATGTCGCAGACCATGGCGAGGCGTTCCACGTCCGGGTTGAGCGAGCAGATGCCGTTGGAGAGTTTTTCCGGCAGCATCGGGATCACCCGGCGCGGGAAATAGACCGAATTGCCGCGCGCGAAGGCTTCCCTCTCCAGCGCCATGCCGGGCTTGACGTAGTGGGAAACGTCGGCAATGGCGACGATCAGCCGCCAGCCGCGCCGCTCCCCGGGTTTTTCGCAATACACGGCATCGTCGAAATCGCGCGCCGTCTCGCCGTCTATGGTGACGAAGGGCAGGGCGCGCAGATCCTCGCGGCCTTTCAGGTCGGCCTTGCGTACCGTATCCGGCGCTTTCGCGTTTTCTTCCCCGCATGCCTTGTCGAACGCGAAGGGCAGGTCGTATTTGCGCAGCGCAATCTCGATTTCCATGCCGGGATCGGCGTAATTGCCCAACACTTCGCGGATGCGGCCTACCGGCTGGGCATAGCGGGAAGGCTGCTCGATGATCTCCACCATCACCACCTGACCGGGCATGGGTTTGAGACGCGCCTTTTTTTCCGGGGCAATCAGGATGTCCTGGGTGATGCGGCGATTTTCCGGGACGACGAAGGTCACGCCATGCTCGATACATACACGCCCGACGATATGCTGATTGGCGCGATCGGTCACTTCCACGATGCTGCCTTCGGCGCGTCCCTTTTTGTCCGAGCCGGTGACGCGCACCAGCGCGCGGTCGCCATGCAGCGCCTTGCGCATCTGGTGTTGCGTCAGGAAGATATCCGCGCTGCCGTCGTCGGGCAGGAGAAAGCCGAAGCCGTCCGGATGTCCCTGCACGCGCCCCGCGATCAGGCTGGCGCGTTCCGGCAGGATGTAGGCGTTCTTGCGATTCCGGAGCAGTTGCCCGTCGCGCTCCATCGCTTCCAGACGCCTTGAAAAGTGATCGCGCTCCTCCGGACGAATGTCCAGCGCGGCGGCAAGCTGGGCAAAATCCAGCGGCTGCCCCGCCTTTTCCAATATCTGTCCGACATACTCGCGCGAAGGCAGCGGAAATTCATAACGCTGGCATTCCCGCGCAAAGAAAGGGTCGGCCTTGCGGATTTTGGACACCTTGATTTTGCTGCTTTTACTGGTTTTCGTTGTTGACATCGCTTGCTCTTTCATTAGAATACGCCCCTCTTTCCATCTATGCCCAGGTGGCGGAATTGGTAGACGCACTAGTTTCAGGTACTAGCGCTTAACGGCGTGGAGGTTCGAGTCCTCTCCTGGGCACCAAACAACAGTCCGAAGCAGTCCGATACAGGCCGGAAAATCCAGTAAATACAGGGTTTCCGGCCTTTTTCTTGTCCGATACAGTTCGATAAGATGCATTGACATCCGGGGGTATGCGGGGGTATTTTATGGGGTATCCCACTGTACCCCCGGAAAGGATACCCCCAATGCTGACCGATACCACCATCAAGAACACCAAACCCGCCGCGAAGCCTTCCAAGCTGGCGGACGAAAAGGGGCTGTACCTTCTGGTCAATCCATCCGGCGGCAAGCTCTGGCGGATGCAGTACCGCTTTGCGGGCAAGCAGAAAACGCTGGCCTTTGGCGCGTATCCGGATGTGTCCCTCAAGGAAGCCCGCGAACGCCGGGACGAAGCCCGGAAGCTGCTGGCCAATGGCGCCGACC
>JAITEO010000336.1 GCA_031281985.1 Zoogloeaceae bacterium
ACGGACGCATCGGCAAACTGGAAATCCTCGGCTGTGCCCTGAACAAGCTGGATGTCGCCAACACCCAGGTCAAGACGCACGACGTGCGCGTCCCGGAAGGCGAGGCCGAATGCGTCACCACCGGCAGCAACATCACGCTGGTCAGGTGAGCGGGGATCAGGAATCAGGGGACAGGGCG
This sequence comes from Zoogloeaceae bacterium, assembly GCA_031281985.1. Classification (GTDB taxonomy): domain Bacteria; phylum Pseudomonadota; class Gammaproteobacteria; order Burkholderiales; family Rhodocyclaceae; genus Azovibrio. The sequence continues at coordinate 179 of JAITEO010000336.1, forward strand.
CTTGCTTTGGGGGGTGTATCCAGCAGTCCGTGGTCGTGTATGGGCGCAGGCTTTCGCAGCGTAGGGATTATTGGCTGCAAAGGCGCGCAGCGCCGCCAAATCCCCTCCCCTGAGAAGGGGAGGCCGGGAGGGGTTTGGCGGCGGGGGAGCAGGCACCAAAGTTGGATGCAGGCCGAAGCGCCGCAAACCCCCCTCAGTCCCCCCTTGTCAGGGGGGAGGATAATTTTGACAGGATGAACAGGATGACCCCTCCGTTCCCTCTTGCCGGGAGGAAAGACAACCATCCTGTTCATCCTGTCATCCTGTCGAATTTCTTCTATCCCTCCTTGCCAGGAGAAAAGACAAATCCGCTCCGTCCTCCGCACTCTGTCTTCTGTCCTCCGTCTTCTGCCTTCTGCTCCCTGACCTTCTGTATAATCCGTCGTCGCTGTTATTTTCGCGCGTGGCGCGGCGTGTTGCGGCGTATTTTAATTTTTTCGCGCCGTGGGCGCGGTTGCCGTTTGCAGGGGGACTGCGACGACTGGAGAATATGACGATGGAAATAACCCTGTGGGGGGTGCGCGGCAGCATGGCGTCGCCCGCGTTGAACACTACCTTCTATGGCGGCAATACCGCCTGTATCGAGCTGTGCAGCAACGCGGGAACGCTGGTTTTTTTCGACGCGGGAACGGGGTTGCGCGAAGCGGGCGCCAGCTTGCCGGATAGTGGCGAATGTCATCTGTTCATTACCCACGCCCATGCCGACCACATCGTCGCGCTGTGGTTTTTCAGGCCGCTGCACTTGCCGGATTGGACCGTGCATCTGCATCTGCCCAACTGGCTGGGTTATCTGCCGGATTATTTTTTCGCGGGCGGCGTTTTTCCCGTGCCGTTCAATAGCCTCAAGGGGCACGTCATCCACCATTCCATCCGCGCCCATGAGGAAGTCTGTATCGGCACGGACAAGATGCGCGTCACCGCCCTGCCGACCTGCCATCCCGATGACTGCCTGGCGTATCGCGTCGATGTCGACGCGGCGCGCTTCTTCTACAGCGGCGACCACGAAATCAAGGCGGACGACGCGGCCTCGCTCGCCGCCACCCGCGAGATGCTGAAGGGCGCGGACATCGCCGTGGTAGACGCCACCTACGAGCGCGGCGACTACAAGAGAGGCTGGGGACACTCGACCTGGGAAGACTGGGTCGACGCCGCCCAGGGCGCCGGGGTGCGCAACCTCGTTCTCACGCATCATGAAGTCGGCAAGAGCGATCAGGAACTCGACCGCGTGGCGCAGAAAGTGCGCGCCTACGAAAATCCCGATGGGGTGGAGGTTTTTCTCGCCCGCGAAAACCTGCACGTCCTGCCCGATGGCCCCATTCCCAGCATCCGCCTGGAAAGCGACTGGATGCTGCGCTTTCTGGATGAACTGTCGCGCTACAAGGACGAAAACGTCAGCATGGATCGCATTCTCGCCATGGCGCGCACAGTCACCAACGCCGACGCGGGCACGATCTTTTTGGTCGATGGCGACGAACTGGCCTTCGCCTACACGCACAACGACAGCCTGTTTCCCGTCAGCGAAGCCTACAAATACGCCTATGCCACCAGCCGCCTGCCCATTTCCAAGGATTCCATCGCCGGGTACGTCGCCTGCACCGGCGAGGCGCTGAATCTGGAGGATGTCCGCCAACTGCCGCCGGACGTGCCCTATCGCTTCAACGACCGGTTCGACTGGAGCACCGGCTATCGCACCTGCTCCATGCTGACCGTGCCCTTCCTCGATTTCGAAGGCCGGGTTTGCGGCGTGCTGCAACTCATCAACCGCCTCGTCCGCAAGACCCGCCAGCCCGCGCCCTTCACGCTCGACATGGCCTACACCGCGCGTCTCATGGCGCGCGAGGCCGGCAGCATCATCGCGCACAACGCCCTCTACCGGCGAAACGTCTACAACATCCTGAAAATGGCGCGCGTGCATGATCCTTCCGAAACCGGGCCGCATGCGGAACGGGTCGGCGCGGTCGCTTCCGAACTGTATCAACGCTGGGCGGAAAAAAACAAGCGGCCACCGGAAGAAATCCGCTACGAAAAAAGCCGCATCCGCCTGGCCGCCATGTTGCACGACATCGGCAAGGTCGGCATCAGCGATCTGATCCTGCGCAAACAGGGAAACCTGAACGAGGAAGAATATCGCATCATGCGCAGCCACACCGAACTGGGCGCTTCCATCCTCGCGGAAGAAACGGACAGCATCAGCATATTGGCGCATGACATCGCCCTGCATCACCACCAGAAATGGAACGGCAAGGGCTACGCGGGCAGCGGCAACGAAGGACGGCTTGCCGGCAAGGAGATTCCGCTGGCGGCGCGCATCACCAGCATCGCCGACGTCTTCGACGCCCTGATTTCCCCCCGCTGCTACAAGGAAGCCTGGACGTTCGAGGACGCGCTTGCCCTGCTGCACAAGGAAGCGGGACAACATTTCGATCCCGAACTCGTCGCCTGCATGGAAGAAATCCGCGACATGCTGCCCATGATCTATCAACGCTTCCCGGATGCGGCAGAGCCGCCGCCGCAATGATTTTTCCACCATCATGAACCGGCTTTCCCGGCACGCGCACGGGCTTTTGATGCTGGGCATCAGCCTGGGCGTCGTCTGCGGCATGCTGCTGCTCTACGTCGCCCAGCCCGCGCTCATCACCCGCCTGGATCTGAAAATCTACGACACGCTGTTGTCCTTGCGCGCCGCCTCCGCGCCACGCACCGCCGCCCGGGACCTCGTGGTCATCATCGACATCGACGAACCCTCGCTCGCGAAATACGGTCAATGGCCCTGGCCGCGCTATCGCATCGCCGATCTCGTCGATGCGCTCCAGCGTTACCGGGTTGCCGCCATCGGCATCGATATCCTGTTTTCCGAAGCGGATCGCACTTCGCCCGCCGAAATGCAATCCGTCCTGAAACGCGACCGGGGACTGGATCTTCGCTTTACCGGCCTGCCCGCCTCCCTGTACGATCACGACCGGCTCCTCGCCGAATCCCTGGCGCAAGCGCCCGTCGTGCTGGGCATATACGGACGTTTCAAAAGTTTGCTGCCGGAAAAGGACGCGCCGCCCGATTCCGATATTCGCATCCTCTCCCGCACGCTGCACCCCGACGACCTGCCGTACGAGACGCAACTGCACGTCCTCTCGGAAATCCGCCAGCCCCATGCCCCCCTGCGCGGCGCGGCGGCACTGGGATTCATCAACATCGCGCCCGACTGGGACGGCATCGTGCGGCAAGCGCCGCTCCTGATGCGCATCGGGGAAAACGTCTATCCCTCGCTTGCCCTGCGTACCCTGGCGCGCGCGCTGGAAACCGAGAACGTCATCGTGGAATCCGGCGTGGACGGGCTTGCCGCGGTGCGCGTCGGCGACTATCGGGTTCCGGTCTCCGCCGAAGGCATGCTGCACATTCCCTTCGTCGGCGCGCACAACTCCTACCCCTATTTCAGCGCCCGCGACGTATTGAGCGGCACGATCCCGCAAGAAGCGCTGGAAGGACGCATCGCCTTCGTCGGCACCGCCGCCCCCGCCCTGATGGATCTGCGCGCCACGCCGTTCGACCCGATATACCCCGGCGTGGAAATCCATGCCGCCGAGGTCGACACCATCCTGTCGCAAAACGCCCTCCGCGTTCCCTCCTGGACGCCCTCCGCGCAATGGCTGGGCATTTTCTGCATCGGCCTCATCGCCGCCGCCGCCTTTGGCCTGGCGCGCCCCCGCGTCTACCTGCCCCTCGCCTTGTGCCTCGCGGTCGCCGTCATTTGGGGCGCATACGCCCTGTTCCTGCAAGGCGTTTTTCTCTCGCCGTTGTACGTCGTGCTGACCATCGCCCTCCAGGGCGCAAGCCTGCTGTTTTTGCGCTTCTGGCAGGAAGAAAAACAAAAGCTCATCTTGAAGAACGCCTTTTCCCACTACGTTTCGCCCGAAATCGTCAAACGCATCACCCGGGCGCGCGGCGACCTGCTGGCCGGCGAAGAACGCGAACTTTCCATCCTGTTTACCGACATCCGCGGCTTCACCTCCATTTCGGAACGGCTCTCGCCACAACAGACCGTCGCGCTCCTCAACCGCTACTTCACCCCCATGACCGCGCTGGTGCGCGAAAGCAGCGGCACCGTAGACAAATTCATCGGCGACGCCCTGATGGCCTTCTGGAACGCGCCGCTGGACGTGCCCAACCACGCCATCCGCGCCGTATCCGCCGCGCTCGCCATGCAGGAGACGCTCGCTCGCCTGAACAGCGAACTCCAGGCCGAATTCGGCGTGACCATCACCATAGGCGCGGGCATCCATACCGGCCCCGCCTACGTCGGCAACATGGGTTCGGCAGATACCGTCAACTACACCCTGATCGGCGACAACGTAAACATCGCCTCCCGCCTGGAAGGACTCTGCGCCCAATACGGCGTCCCCGTAATCGTCAGCGAAGCCACCAAGACACAATGCGGCGAACACTTCACCTTCCGCTTCCTGGATACCCTGCGCGTCAAAGGCAAACAACAACCCGTCAGCATTTACCAAGCCCTGGCGGGCAGCCCTGGCGGGCAGCAGACCCTGGCGGGTAGCAGTTTGGGAGGTAACGGACAAGAGACGAAGGCGGAGGCAGAACGCCCCGCGGAGGACGGCCACTGACCGTAGACAACGCTCCAATCCGGCCTTCCTCCATTTCGGGATAGATGAAATGAGCGGGATTCGTTGGCGGCGATGATGAGAGAAAACAATCTCACAACAAACCACAAGGGGGCACAAACACAATGGAAACGGGGGTGCGATTAAAAGTGGAGGAAGTCAAAGTGATATTTCCCTTGCCTTTGCTGGTTTCCCAAGGCTGGGCGTATCTTGGGCGCGCGGTTTGCCTCCCCCCTGACAAGGGGGGATTGAGGGGGGTTTGCGGCGGCAAATTCTGTAAAAAGCCGATTTTGTCGCTGCAAACCCCTCCTCTCCTCCCCTTGTCAGGGGAGGAACACCATGGCAAACGCTCGCGCTCCATGATGAAGGCATTCATGCGATTGCCCTGTCTACGATCCCTAATGGAACAGAAACCAAGGTCTGATGCAAAGCAAACCGCCGCACCCCA
>JAITEO010000025.1 GCA_031281985.1 Zoogloeaceae bacterium
CTCTACGTTCGGAACGGTCGGCGGCCAAATCCCGCTTTCATTCTCGGCCCGGCATTCGGCGGCGCTTGCGGGTTTTTGATGCTGGCCCTCCTGCACGCGAGTCCGGCGTGGTTCGACGATGTCCGGCAGGAGACTTTTTCCGTCGTCCGCGAAGATGAAAAAGCCCAATATTGGCAAGGCGTCTCTTCCCCCGAACTGGCCTTTACCCTCTTTCTTTCCCCACAGGAACGGGCATATACGGCCACGGAACCGCCCCGAACCTTCACCATCCATCGCGGCCTTTTCGGGATGTCCGCCATGGAACGCGAAGAGTTCCACGCCCTCTTTCGCTCCAAGGCCAAGTGAGCAAAGCATTTTGCATCCGGAAAATCCATCATGAACGACGCCTCTCTCCCGCTTTCCGCCACGCGGGACGAAAAAATCTCCTATCGTTTCATTCCGAACGAAGCAGCAAGAAAAATGTTCTTTTTGCACGACAACACGGGGAAAGCCATCCTGAAATGCCTGGCTTTCCTGTGTCTTGTGCTCTTACTGGTTCCGAGCCTGCTTCTGCTTCTTGCTCTCGTCATTTTTCCGTTTTATTTTTCGTTTGCGCGAACGCTTGAATTCATCGCCATGCTGGTGGTCCCCCTGTTCCTCATGGCGGCGGGAACCATCCTCGAGAAGTTTGGCGTCCTCCTGTTCCTCTCCGGCATCGGGTTGGCGCTCCTGTATGTACATTGCCGGAAGATGGCGATTGTCGTGGAGGAACGGGGCGTGACGCTGCACGGTTTTCCGTTTCGCAGTCGCGGGAAATTCTACGAATGGCGCGAATTTGCGCAGATACGCCGTTCCACATTCCAGAAGCGCGATGTCGTGGTCTTTGTCGACTGTTATGGAAAAAGCTTTCTCCTCCATTTTGGCGAAGAGAAGGCAAAGCGCGGATTCTGGTCTCGCATCTTTTCTTCGCGGGACGCGCGCTCCTCTTTCTTTGTCGGCGACGGGCACGCGCTTTCCCTGCCGGAAGCCATCGAGAAATTCCATGCTCCGGTCACGCTTCTGGAAGAAGCGGAACGAAAGAAAATCCCGGCGCTGTGTCCGTGCGGCGACTGGAATGTCGACATCACGGGCAAGATCGCCCATCTGATCCTGGCCGCGATGGTCATGGTGATTCCGGGCGTCCTGTTTCGCCTCTCGGGGTTCTCCCTTCTGGAAAGCTGGCAAAGCCGCCTGTTGCCGCTGGCGTATTGCCTGGCGGTGGCGGCAGGATTCGCTTTTTCCTGGCGCTATTTGCGGGAATTGCGCGCAAAAGAAAGCTGGGAAGCCACATGGCTCGTCTCCTTGCTGTTTGCCGCCTCCCTATGGTTCCTGACCGCATCCGCCGCGCCTCTTCTGCCGGTCTGGCTGGGCGAGGCGCGTAAGGAAGCGTTTGCCGTCCTGGAAAAGGAAGATGCCGCGCAACACCAGAATGATGGCCGCTACCCATACAGCCTCTACCAGTCCTGGCGCTCCACGCGCGAACCCGGCGTCTCGTTCCACTACAAAATCCCGGAAGAACGACGTCAGTACGAACCCGGCGCGCAACAGGAATTCACCGTCTATCATGGCCCTCTGGGTCTGCGCGCCATGCCGCAGGCGGAACTGCATTCCCTGTGGCGAAAGAAAAAGCCAGATAACCCTCCCGAATGACAACATTCTCCCTTCTCCGCACCTTCAGGCGCGCATCGCCGCCCGCAAGGGCTGCTCTGCAAGGGCTTGCCGCCTGCAAGGGCTTGCTGCCCGCAAGGGCTAAAAAAATCTCCGCCGAAGTTGGGCTTGCGGCGGAGGCAAAAGGAGATGGAAGGAAAACAGAGGCGGCAACGCAATCCCGGGGCGGGCTGGTTTTGCGTTGGTCCATGCGGGTTGAAGGCGAGGTTGCCTTGCCTTCAACCCAAGGCTTCACGGCAAAAAGCGGAGGTCTGCTTTTTGCCGCGCATGACGTTATTTGATGTAAATCTGGTCGAAGGTGCCGCCGTCGGAGAAGTGGGTTTTTTGTGCGCTGGCCCAGCCGCCGAAGTCCTTGTCGATGGTGAAGAGCTTGACCTTGACGAACTGGCTGGAATACTTGGCCAGCACTTTCGCGTCGCTGGGGCGGTAGAAGTTGCGGGCGGCGATCTCTTGTCCTTCGGGGGTATAGAGGTATTTCAGGTATTCCGTCGCCAGCGCGCGCGTGCCGTGTTTGTCGACCACCTTATCCACCACCGCCACTGGCGGTTCGGCCAGGATGGAGACGGAGGGCACGACGATGTCGAACTTGTCCGGCCCCAGTTCCTTCACGGAAAGGAAGGCTTCGTTTTCCCAGGCGATGAGCACGTCGCCGATGCCGCGTTCCACGAAGGTGATGGTCGAGCCGCGCGCGCCGCTATCGAGCACCTTCACGTTGGCGAAGAGTTTCTTCACGAATTCCTTCGCCGTGGCGTCCGATCCGCCGGGCAATTGCTTGGCATAGCCCCAGGCCGCCAGGTAATTCCAGCGCGCGCCGCCAGAAGTCTTGGGATTGGGGGTGATGACCTCGATGCCGGGCTTGACCAGATCGCCCCAGTCCTTGATGTTCTTGGGGTTGCCCTTCCGTACCAGCAGCACGATGGTGGAGGTGTAGGGCGAGGCGTTCAGCGGCAGTTTTTTCTGCCAGTCCTTTGCCAGGAGGCCGGTTGCGGCGACTTCGTCGATGTCGTAGGCCAGCGCCAGCGTCAGCACATCGGCTTCCAGGCCGTCGATGACCGCGCGCCCCTGCTTGCCGGAGCCGCCATGCGATACCTTCAGATTCAGTTTGTTGCCGCTTTTCTGTTCCCAGTATTTCTGGAAGGATGCGTTGAATTCCTTGTACAACTCGCGGGTCGGGTCGTAGGAGACGTTCAACAGGGTCAATTCGGCGGCAAGGGCGCTGCCCGCCAGCAACAGGCCGGACACAAGGCCAACAAGGAGAGGACGCAAGAAGGAGGATTTCATGTTTGTTCCATTCAGGTGAGGTTGAGATGTGTGTCATGGTACGAATTCGCCAGGAAAATGGAACGATCTTCTGGTTATTCCTATAGAAGCAAAAATTTTATTTGTTTAGAAAGCGCCAAAAGCCAGGGGGTTACTTTTGACGCTGCCCTGGCGCACGGGTGCGATCCACAAAGTGGAGGGGAAACCTCTTCAGACGAAGCGCCGACGCGCACGGGAGGCGTCCCGAAGGGACGCAATTTTGATAACCCCCGGCGTCAGCCGGGGGGGAACATGGCCTCAAGATCAGGTAGCCCCAACGGGGCGTTACGTTGTGCAGTTGCATCGGCACATGCGTCGTTTTTGGCAGAGCCGCTATCGCAATCGTTTTTCGTACACGGGAGCAACGCATGTTTTTTCCCATGCTGCCACTGCGGGTAACGCCCCGTTGGGGCTATCGAGGGTGGGATTGGCTACCTCTCCCCCGGCTGACGTCGGGGGTTATCGAAATTACGTCCCTTCGGGACGTTCCCGGACTTTCAAATGCGTTCGCGCTCGAAAAAAAGAGCGAGGTTTCGTGGTCGATTTCGATACGGTTGGCGGAAAACTTTGGAGTGCACCCAGATAAACGGGTGCAAATATCACTTTGGCATCATCCACTTTTAATCGCACCCTTGGCGCACGCCGTTCGCCGTCTTTCGTCTTTGGTGTGGTATTTTTCATCCTTTTCGCAGAACCCATGCACGATTCCATGTCCGTCCGCTTTTTTCTTCTTCTTTCGTTCCTCGTCTTTGCGCCCGCGCTCCATGCCGAAAAGCTTTCCGAGCATCCGGAGGCGCGGCTTTTCATCGAGCGGATGCAGACTTTGCACGGCTTTGACGCGCAGGAACTCGAAAAGCGGCTTGCCCGCTTGACGCCCGATGCCCGCGTCCTGAAGCTCGTCGCGCCGCCCACTTCGCCCACGCAGCGTTCCTGGCAGCGTTATCGCAGCCGCTTTCTCGAAGAGCAGCGCGTCCTGGACGGCCTGGTCTTCTGGCGGGAAAACGCCGCCACGCTCGCGCGCGCCCATGCCCTCTACGGCGTGCCGGAAGAAATCATCGTCGCCATCATCGGCATAGAAACCCTCTATGGCCGCAACACCGGCAGTTTCAACACTTTTTCCGCGCTCGCCACGCTGGCCTTTCACGAGCCGCGCCGCGCCGAATTCTTCCGGCAGGAACTCGAACAACTGTTGCTGCTGGCCCGCGAACAAAAACGCAATCCCGAAAGCTACACCGGCTCCTACGCGGGCGCCCTGGGTCTGCCGCAATTCATGCCCGGCAGCCTGCGCCGCTACGCCGTGGATTTCGATCAGGACGGCAACATCGATCTGGCAAACAGCGCGGCGGACGCCATTGGCAGCGTCGCCAACTTTCTTCTCCAGCACGGCTGGCAGGAAAAAGCGCCGATTGCCCTGCCCGTCGTGACCACCCAGGTCGCGCCCCGGCATCTGCAAGAATGGATGGACGCCGGGATACGCCCCACCCTTGGCCTTTCCATCCTTCGCGCAGCGGGACTCCAGCCGGAACGCGGCATCGCCTCCGAAATGCCCGACGCGCCCGCCACCTTCGTCGATCTCGTCACGCCGGACGCGCCCACCGAATACTGGCTGGGCTACGAGAATTTCTATGTCATCACCCGCTACAACCGTTCCAGCTTCTACGCCATGGCGGTATATCAATCCGCCGAAACGCTGGCGCAGCGCTACCACCTGCCCAGGAAAGAACGCCCATGATGGAGGGTGTAATTAAAAGTGGAGGATGTCCTGTCAATGATTTATCCCAGACGAAGCGCCGCCGCTTGCTGTCCTTGCAGGGTACAAGCCCGTGCAGACTGCAACTTTCCCAGAAAAACCCCGGACAACGCGCCGTGCCACCCCCTCTCCCGCCCTGCCGGGCACCCTCTCCCCCACAGGATTGGGGGAGAGGGGACGGCAAGCGGTGGCGCTTCGTTGGTTTCCTCCACTTTTCATTGCGCCCCATGATGAAGGCAACGCACAATCCCACGGCTGTATGGGGTTTTTCCTGGGGTTTACATGGGTTGAAGCCAGGCTTTGCCTGGCTTCAAACCCAAAATAAACCGGCAAAAAGTGGGTTTTTACTTTTTGCCGATTTACCATGAATATCGCCATCGTCGGCGGCGGTTGGGCGGGTATTGCCGCTGCCGTCACCCTTGCCGGAAAAGCAGACCTCAC
>JAITEO010000052.1 GCA_031281985.1 Zoogloeaceae bacterium
TCGAGAAAGGGATTGCGCGCCACCACCCAGATGTCGCCCAACACCTCATAGAGCATCCGCGCCGACCGCCCGGTAACGCGCTCGCCGCGCAATTCATCGAGAATCTTCCAGTTCTCTTCACCCAAGAGACGAATGACGATCTCCCGGTCGGAAAAGGAGGTGTAGTTGTAGGGGATTTCTCGCAGGCGGGTCATGTCATGGCCGTATCAAGGGACGTATGCTTTTGCCGTTTCCCCGGCGCGTCAGGTCTCCAGCCCTTCGCCCGTCATCAGGTAGCGGATCAAATCCCGTACCGGGCGGATGCGCTGGCCGAAGGGGAGTTTCGTCTTGCCGCGAAAGAACAGGCCGTGCTTGAGTTCGCCGCGCACGGCGGCGGCGAGCTGGTGGTCGATGCAGAATTGTCCGTGCTTGGGGTTGGCGTCGCGCAGGCCGCACGTGACCAGGCAATCCCAGGCCAGGGTGCATTGGTGCTGCTTGCCTTCCGCCGCCCGCATCAGTTTTTGCTCGCGCGCCAGGTAGTTTTCCAGCCAGGGCGTGCGCACGGCGCGGGCGGGAAGGCCGGCGCAGCTCATGAATTCCACCACGGTTTCCTCGGTCGCGCCCAACAGCACCTTCTTGAATTCGAGATGCGCGTCCCCTTCCTCGGTGACGGCAAAGGCGGTTCCCAGTTGCACGGCGGAAGCGCCCATGCCGAGGAGTTCGCGTATCTGCGCGTGGCTGCTGATGCCGCCCGCGGGGATGAGCGGGATGTGTTCGGATTCCAGCCCCAAGTCCTTGAAGGCTTGCAGGACGCCGGGGAGGACGACATCGAAATTGAACCTGGGATCGTTTACATCTTCCTTTTGCTGCGCGCCCAGATGACCGCCCGCATAGGCGGGATGTTCGATGACGATGGCGTCGGGCAGGCGCTTCTTGCGCATCCATTTTTTCAGGATCAGCACCACGCCGCGCACATCCGAGAGAATGGGAAAGAGCGCGACTTCCGGGAAATCCGTCGTCAAATCCGGCAAATCCAGCGGCAGTCCCGCGCCCATGACGATGGCGTGCGCTCCGGATTCGCAGGACTGGCGCACGTACTCCTGGTACTGCGACACGGCGCGCATGACATTGACCGCAACCAGGCCGCGTCCCTGGGCGATTTCCAGCGCGCCGCGGATTTCGCGGTCGAGGGCGATGCGGTTGGCTTTCCAGATGGTCGCCTTGTTGAGTTCCCGGTCCTTGATCCGGCGCGTCATTTCCAGCAGGTCGGGATGGTGGTGGCGCAGATCGACGCTGGCGATGGTGCCGACGGCATTTTCAGCCGCCACCGCGCCCGCCAGCTTGTGCGCCGAAATGGCAACGCCCATGCCGCCCTGCACGATGGGCAACAGCGTTTTCCCGCGAAAGATGAAGGGCGGCAGTGGGGAGACGGAAGAAAGCGGAGCGGGCGGTTCGTGCAAATCAGGCATCAAAATCCACAACTGGTCAAAAGGCGGGCAAGGGTAGCAGAAAATGCGCCACCTTGCCCGAACGAATCACGATGGCGACCAGATTAAGCGCCTCCCCTCATCCTGGCCTTTGCCAAAACGAGGGGACGAGGGAAAAACGACGGAAGCGCCGTGTTATTTTTCCAGCACATAGACGCCGGGCGCGTCGGCCAGCGCCGGGTATCTGCGATTGGAGACGGGCGGCGCGTTCACCAGTTCGCCGCCGCGCGCTTCCAGCCAGACCTTCCATTCTTCCCACCAGGAACCCGGTTGCTTCTTGCTGCGCTTCATCCAGTCGTCGTAGCGTTCGTTCGGGCCGGGTTCGCCCGACCAGAAGGCGCGCTTGGGCGGATTGACCGGTGGATTGACGATGCCGACGATATGGCCGGAAGTCGATAGCACGAAATGCACCGGCGCATTCTCGTTGATATATTTGCGGATGCGATAGCACTGCGTCCACGGCGCGATGTGGTCGTCGATGGCCGTCACCGCGTAGAGCGGCTGGGTGATGCGGTGCAGGTCTATGGACTGTCCGGCAATGGTCAGGTGATCGCGCTTGATGAGGTTGTTCTTCAGGTACATCTCCCGCAGGTAGTAGCTGTGCATGGCGTAGGGCATGCGGGTGGAATCGACGTTCCAGAACAACACATCGAAGGGCGGCAGGGTTTCGCCATACAGGTAGCTATGCACCCAGTAATGCCAAATCAGGCTGTTGGAGCGCAACAGACGGAAGGAGGAGGCCATGTCGCGGCCATCCAGGTAGCCCTTTTGCGACATGGTTTCTTCCAGCGCGTCGATGCCCGCTTCATTGATGAAGACCTCGATGTCGCCGGGACGGGAAAAATCCGTGAGCGTGGTAAACAGCGTCCAGTCCTCCACCGGCACCTTGCCCGCGCCGTATTGGAGGTTGGCCCAGGCCAGCCAGGTGCTGACCAGCGTGCCGCCGATGCAGTAGCCCGCGATGTGCAGCTTGGGCACTTGGCAGAAATCCAGCACCTTTCTCACCGCTTCGTCCGCGCCTTCGAGCAGGTAATCGTCGAAGGTGATGCTGGACATGTCCGCCGTGGGGTTTTTCCAACTGGTGATGAAGACGGAAAATCCCTGATCCACCAGATACTTGACCAGGCTCTTCTTGGCGGTCAAATCCAGGATGTAGAACTTGTTGATCCAGGGCGTGACGATGAGGATGGGGACGGAACGCACTTTCTGGGTGGTCGGCGTGTAGTGGATGATTTCCAGCAGCCGGTTGCGATAGATCACCTTGCCGGGCGTGGTCGCCAGGTCCTTGCCGACCTGGAAGGCGTCTTCTTCCACCATCAGGATATTGTTTGCCCTGGCGTCGCGGAGAAAGTTCTGCATGCCGCTCGCCAGGCTCTTTCCATGACTTTCCACGAATTTGCGCAGGGCGACGGGATTGGTCCAGAAGAAATTGGTGGGCGCGACGGCGTTCAGCCATTTGCGCAGCCAGAAGGCGGCGCGGCGGCGCTCCTTGCCGTTCATGCCCGGCGTCTCGAAGTACATGTCCTGCAAGCGATGGGTGAAGGCCAGATACCATTCCTTCAGGATGTCCCAGGAAGCGGTTTCGCTCCAGGCCGGATCGGAAAAACGGGTATCATCGGCGTGCGGCAGCACCACGTCTTCCGAGGGGATGCCCAGGGCGCGGCGCGCGGTATGCGCCTGCAACGCCAGCAGGTCGCCGGAAAGCGCGGTAACGGCGCGGGAAAGCTCCTGCGGATGCATCAGCCAGGCCATGTGCGCGTTGAGCATGGCGCTGGTGACGCCGAACGGGTCAACATTCTTGCTGATGTTTTCATACAAGGTTTCCAGCGGGCTGGCCTCATTGATGTCGAAGCCCTTGTGTTCGGTTGATGAAGACGGTTTGGCGCTGCTCATGGAATGTCTCCTGACGTATGATTTCGCCTTTATACCATATCCGCGTCCAAAGACGGATACGCGCACGGTCGGCAATTCGCGGATAATACGGGAACACGGGGATGGATTTCCTCGCAAAATACAATAACCGCCATGAAAGGAGAATGACATGTTCAAACATATTCTGTTGCCCACGGATGGAACCGAGCTTTCCAACAAAACGGTGCGGCACGCGGTGCGCTTTGCGCGCGAGACGGGCGCGCGGATTACGGCCTTTTTCGCCAAGCCGGAATATCCGGTCACTTATTTTGGCGAAGGCGCGCTGATCGACCCGACCTCTCCGGAAAAATTCGCGGAAATGGCCGAGCAGCAAGCCAAGGAGGTATTTGCCTTCGTCCTGCGGGAATGCCAGGAAGCGGGCGTGGAATGCCAGACGGTCAGCACGAGCAGCGACATCCCCTATGAAGCCATCATCAACGCCGCCAACCAGAACGGCTGCGACCTGATTTTCATGGCCTCACACGGCCGCCGCGGCATCAGCGGCCTGCTTCTGGGCAGCGAAACCAACAAGGTGCTGACCCACTCGCAGATTCCCGTGCTGGTATATCGGTAGGAGCGGCAAAAAGTAAAAATCTACTTTTTGCCGGGTTCAGTCAGCAAAAAAGGGCAGGCGAAGCCTGCCCTTTTTTGGGTAAAGACAAGGAAACCCACTACCCTCTGCACGATTCCGTAGGGGCGCACTGCGTGCGCCCGCAAACCATTCCCGCCGTAAGACCGACCAACGGGCGCACGCAGTGCGCCCCTACAAGCACTCAAAGGCCGCGCTGGTTTTTCGTTGGGTTTTCACCAAAAAAGGGCAGGCTCCGCCTGCCCTTTTTTGCTATATAGCCCGGCAAAAAGTAGGTTTTTACTTTTTGACGTTTACCCAACGATGTGGTAGCCAGCGTCCACATGGATGGTGCCGCCGGTCAGTCCCTTGGCGATGTCGCTGGCGAGATAGGCGCAGAGCGCGCCGATGTCGTCGATGGATACCAGGGTGTGCAGCGGGGCGCGTTCGGTGGCTTTCTTCATGAGTTTGTCGAACTCCTTGATGCCGGAAGCGGCGCGTGTTTGCAGGGGGCCGGGCGAAACGGCGTGCACCCGAATGCCCTTGATGCCGAGTTCGGCGGCCAGGTAGCGCGAGACCGATTGCAGCGCAGCCTTTACCGGCCCCATGATGCCGTAGTTTTCGATCACTTCGTCGGCGCCCATGTAGCTCATGGTGAGCAGGCAGCCGCCATCCTTCATCAGCGGTTCGGCGAGTTTTGCCATGCGCACGAAGGAATGGCAGGAGACATCCATGGCGCGCAGGAAGCCGTCACGGCTGCAATCGACCACGCGCCCGTGCAGGTCGTCCTTGGGCGCGAAGGCGATGGAATGCAGCACGAAATCCAGGCGTCCCCATTTTTCTTCGATGCGCGCGAAAACCGCTTCGAGCTGGCCGGGTTGTTCCACATCCAGCGGCTCGATGATCTGCGCCCCCAGGATTTCCGCCAACGGCCGCACATGCGGCTCGGCCTTGGCGTTCAGATAGGTGATGGCAAGTTCCGCGCCACAAAGCCCAAAGGCCTTGGCGCAACCATAGGCGATGCTTTGATTGTTGGCAACGCCAACAACAAGCCCTTTTTTTCCGTGTAGATTCAACATTTTTGGGGTCACTCCCTTTGAAAACGCGACAGTATAAACGGAAGTGAAGATGGATTCTGGATTGTTACTTCCATTGGGCGCAATTAAAGGTGGAGGATGCTAAAGCAATATTTGCACCCGTTTATCTGGGTGCAATCCCAAGTTTTCCGCCAATCGTATCGAAATCGACCACGAACCCTCGCTCTTTTTTCGAGCACGAGCGCATTTTTCGAGCGTACTCGCATT
>JAITEO010000075.1 GCA_031281985.1 Zoogloeaceae bacterium
CCAGGCGGGCGATGCCGCGTTCGCTGGCAACCGTTTTCAGGTTGTTGAAAATGAGCTGTCCCTCGCCTGTGCTTTTGACGCGGTTGACGAGAATGCGAAAGTGTCGACGATCGAGGGCGAGACTGACTTTCTTGATGAGCGCATAGGCGTCGGTAATGGACGCGCCGGAGCCGGAAACCACCATCACGGCCTCGCCCGCCGCCAAGCCCCAGGGCGAAAGACCCTGCGCGTGACCAAGGGCGCTATCCACCAGGATCACGTCTATCGGTTCCGCCAGCATGTTCACGCCTTCCAGCATGGCCTTTTGCTGCGCGGGCGAAAGACGGGCGATCTGGCGGGCGGCGCGTCCGGCGGGCAACACCTGCACGCCCGGCATAGGCGAAAACAGCACTTCTTCCAGCGCCAGTTGGCGATTGACCACCTGCAACAGATCGCCTGCGGGCAAGACGCCGAAAAAGCCGCCCATGTGCCGCGCGCCACTGTTTTCATCGACGATCAGCACGTTCTCCCCTTGCCGCGCCAGCGCGGCGGCGACATTGGCGACCAGCGTGGTCTTGCCCACGCCGGACGCGCCGGAGGCAAAGGTGACGACATGCAGTTGCCGCTGCGTAAACAAGCGCCGCAAACCGGCGGCCTGGTCGAGGCAAAAATCCGCCACCTCAGCCTCCGGTCGCGGCGGAAAGCCCGGCATTGCCCATCATCAGACCTGGCTCCAGGCCGCTGTAGCGGTGCGCGCTTTCCGCGGTGTCCTTGAAGGCGCGGTGCAGGAGATAGGCGCGGTTGGGCAGGTGCAGGTCTTCCGGCACGCGCTGTCCGTTGGAAACGTAATGCAGGGTCAGGCCATGCCGGAGGATGGCGTCCAGCGCCGGGGCCAGGCCGCTGGTTTCGTCGATCTTGGTGAGGATGCAGCCGGAAAGGTCCTGCCCGCGATAGGCATGCACCACGTCATCCAGGGTATCGCCGCGCGTGGTGGCGGAAAGCAGCAGCAGACGACGCACGGCGCTGTTGGCGAGCATGGCGTTCAGTTCCGCCACCAGCTTGTCTTTCTGGCTCATGCCCATGGTATCGATCAGCACCATGTGCTTGTGGGCGAGTTCGTTCAGGGTTTGCCGCAGTTCTGCCGCGTTCTGGGCGAGATACACGGGCACGCCGAGAATGCGTCCGTAGCTGCGCAACTGCTCATACGCGCCGATGCGGTAACTGTCGGTCGTCACCAGCGCCACCTTGTTCGCGCCGTGGCGCAGTACGCAGCGGGCGGCGAGCTTGGCGGTGGTAGTGGTCTTGCCCACGCCGGTCGGCCCCATCAGGGCATAGACGCCGCCCTTGTCGACGATGTCCTGCCGGGCGGTGGCAAGGCTTCTGTCGGCGACGCCCCGGCTCCAGGCCAGCGCCTCGTTGATGGCCATGCCGGAGGGCAGGTCGGCGATGAGTTCGCGGGAAAAGAGCGGGGAAAACCCGGCTTCCAGCATCCGCCGCAGCACTTCGGTCTTCACCGGTTCGGCGCGCGCCGTCTCGCCCCAGGCGATGCCCGCCAGGTGTTGTTCCACCATTTTTTTCAGCGAACGGATTTCCTCGACCATTTCGGCGGGGACGACTTCCGCCGTGCGCGCCTCCACAGCCGGAGCGCGCGGCGCGGCGGGCGGGCGCAAGGCGTCATTGGCGCCGCGCAGGGATTCCGGCATGAGGATGGAAGCATTGACCAGACGGCGAGGAGCGGCGGGCGGGGATTGCCGCGGCGGAGCCGGTTGCCGCGGTTGCGCCGCCCGCGCTTCGGCCTGGGGAACTGCCTGGGGAACGGACTGGGCGATGGCCTGGGTAGCGGTCTGGGTAGTGGCCTGGCGCGGCGGCATGGTGGCAGGAGCGGCAGGAGCGGTGAAGGTAGCGGGAGCGTTTGCCGCCCTCCGCGCGTCGGAAAGGCTGACGCGGTAATCCGCCGAATCATCGGCAAAGGCGGCGGATGGACGCGGCGCGGGGCGTTCCTCTGGCGAGGCCATCATGGCCATGTCGCGGGCGGCGACCGCCATGATCTCCACGTTGCCGGAAATCGTGCGGTTGGAAAGGATGATAGCGTCGGGACCCAGCGTTTCCTTCACTTTACGCAGGGCTTCGCGCGCGTTCGCGGCAATGAATTTTCGGACGTTCATGAGGACTTGCCTCCGATGATAGAGGTCACTTTGAGAAGCTTGGTTTCAGGCACTTCGCCGTGGGCGATGACTTTGAGCTGCGGAATGCTGCGGCGCAGGAAGCGGGAGAGCAAAAGACGGATGGCGCCCGGCACGAGCAGCACGGCGGGCATGCCGAGTTCTTCCTGCCTGCGGGTGGCGGCCACCGCTTCTTGCAGGAGGCCGTCGGCCAGCCCCGGCTCCAGCGCCGCCGCGCCGCCGCCATTGACGCTTTGCAGGAGCAGGCGTTCGAGTTGCGGGTCGAGCGTCATCACCTGCATTTCGTTGCCGGTGGGATACAGTTCCTGCACGATGGCGCGCCCCAGCGCCATGCGCACCTGCGTGGTGAGTTCGTCGGTATTCTGGGTGCGCGTGGCGTGATCGGACAGGGTCTCGACGATGGTGCGCATGTCGCGGATATGCACGCCTTCCTCGAGCAGGTTCTGCAACACTTTCTGCACCGCGCCCAGCGGCAGCGCCTTGGGCGTCAGGTCTTCCATGAGTTTGGGCATTTCCTTGGAAAGATGCTCGATGAGTTGCTGCACTTCCTGGCGTCCCAAAAGCGCGGCGGCGTTGTTCAACAGGAGGTTGTTGAGATGCGTCGCCACCACGGTGGAAGCATCGACCACCGTGTAGCCATAGGCTTGCGCCTGATCGCGCAGACGCGGCTCCACCCAGATGGCGTCCAGCCCGAACGCCGGATCCTTGGTGACAGCGCCGGGCAGGGTTCCCGCCACGCGACCGGGATTGATGGCGAGAAATTGACCGGGGAAGGCTTCGCCCTGCCCGACTTCCACGCCCTTCAACAGGATGCGATAGGCATTGGGCTTCAATTCCAGGTTGTCGCGGATATGCACCGGGGAAACCAGGAAGCCCACATCCTGCGCGAACTTCTTGCGGATGCCGCGAATGCGGCGCAACAGTTCGCCATCCTGGGTCTTGTCGACCAGGGGAATCAGACGATAGCCGACTTCGAGACCCAAGACGTCCAGCGGCGCGACATCCGACCACGAGGCTTCCTGCGCGTCCTGTGCCGGCGCGGGCGCGCGCACCGGCTCGATACGCGCGGCAAGGCGCTCGGCGCGTTTCATCATCTTCCAGCCCAGGGTACCCAGGCCGCTTGCGAGCATCAGGAAAACCAGGTTCGGCATGCCGGGAATCATGCCCATGCCGCCGAGTATGCCCGCCGTGATGAACACCACGCGATGATCGCGGAATACCTGCGTGGCAAACTGGAGGCTGACTTCCTTTTCGTCGGATACGCGCGTGACGACCATGCCGGCGGCAATCGAGATGACCAGCGCGGGAATCTGCGCCACGAGGCCGTCGCCAATCGCCAGCAGGGTATAGTTCTTCGCCGCGTCGGCCAGCGTCAGATCGTGCTGCGCGACGCCGATGATCAGTCCGCCGACCACGTTGATGAGCGTGATGATGATGCCCGCGATGGCGTCGCCGCGCACGAACTTGGAAGCGCCATCCATGGAGCCGAAGAATTCGGCCTCGCGGGCGATGTCGCGGCGGCGCTCGCGCGCCTCGTCCTCGCCAATCAGACCGGCGTTCAGATCGGCGTCGATGGCCATTTGCTTGCCGGGCATGGCGTCCAGGGTGAAGCGGGCGGAAACCTCGGCCACCCGCCCCGCGCCCTTGGTGATCACCATGAAATTGATGATCACCAGGATCAGGAACACGATGATGCCCACAGCGTAATTGCCGCCCACCAGGAATTGCCCGAAGGCTTCGATCACCTTGCCCGCCGCGTCGCCGCCGGTATGTCCCTGCAACATCACCACGCGGGTGGAGGCCACGTTGAGCGACAGGCGCAACAGCGTCGTCACCAAAAGCACCGTCGGAAACACCGAAAATTCCAGCGTCTTCTTGACCTGGATGGCGACCAGCAGAATCAATACCGAAAGGGAGATATTGAACGTGAATAATACGTCCAGGAGAAAGGGCGGCAAGGGCAGCACCATCATCGCCAGGATCATGATGATGAGCACCGGCGCGCCCAACTGGAAGGGGTTTCTGCGCGCAAAGATGTTCTGCAGGGTCAGGGTTGCGGTGGCCATCAGGCGACCTCCGGCACGGCGAATTCAGGCGGAACGTTCACATTGCGCGGCGGCGCGGGATAGTTGCCGCCGTCCTTCTTCCACTGGTTCAACTGATACACATAGGCCAGCACTTCGGCCACGGCGGCATAGAGCGCGCCGGGGATCAGGTCGTCGATTTCCGTGTGCCGGTACAGCGCGCGCGCCAGGGGCGGCGCTTCCAGGAGCGGGATGCCGTGTTCCACGCCCAGCGCCCGAATTTTCTGCGCAATCACGCCCATGCCCTTGGCCAGCACCTTGGGCGCGTTCATGCCCGCCTTGTAGGAAAGCGCCACGGCATAATGCGTGGGGTTGGTGACGATGACATCGGCTTCCGGAACCGCCGCCATCATGCGTTTTCTCGCCGCCTCGCGTTGTAGGCTGCGGATGCGCCCCTTGACCATCGGGTCGCCGTCCATTTCCTTCATTTCCTGCTTGACCTCGTCCTTGGTCATTTTCAGCTTGTCATAGTATTGCCAGATCTGGAACGGCACGTCCGCCGCCACGATGAGGCTCATGGTCGCCACGAGGATCAGGAAGGTGAAGGTCAACAGGCGTCCCGCCGTGGTCAGTCCCGCCTCCAGCGGCTGCGCCAGCAGCCCGAAGATGTCCTGCCATTCGCGCCAGATCAGCACTACCGCCACGCCGCCAATCAGCGCCGCCTTCAGCACCGCCTTGGCCAGTTCCATCAGGCTGTTCCAGGAAAACATGCGGCCAATGCCGGAAAGCGGATTCATGCGCGCCAGGTTGGGCATCAGCGCCTTGGTGGAAAATACCCAGGCGTTGAGGAGGAACGGCGGGATCAGGGAGGCGACAATCAAGGCCAGCACCAAAGGCGAAAAGCTGATGAAGGCGTCAAAGCCCAAATCGCCCAGCCGCGCCACGGCAAGTTGCGGTTCCTGCACGAAAACCGGATCAAAGGAAAGTCCCTTGCGCATGAGGGTCATGAAACGCTGCGCGAACCAGCCGCCCAACAACCAGAACGCCGACGCGGCGACAATCAACACCAGGAAGCTGCCCAGTTCCCGCGAATGGGGAACCTGCCCTTCCCTGCGCGCCTGTTCGATGCGTCGGCCCGTAGGTTGTTCGGTTTTTTCGAGATCGCTGCCTTCTGCCATGACATTGCCACCAATGCGGTTCGGCTATTATAGGAAAAAATCAAAAAAATTAAATAGGTAGCGCACTTTTTTTATAAATTAAATTAACTTCCCGTCGCACGCGCAAAATGCCACGAACGCCGGTAAACACGGGGGATTGCGGGCAAAAATCCACGAAAAACATCATGTGAAGTCACAGGAATATTTTGTAATCGATTGATTTTTATGTGTTCCACCCGGTTTTGATGGGGTGCGATTCAAAGAAGAACAACCCTATTCGGAAGCGGCAAAAAGTGAAAACCCACTTTTTTGCCGGTTCAGTCAGCAAAGGCAAGAAAAACCCAGGCGGCGCTTCGTCTGGAATAGATTATTGACAGGACCTCCTCCGCTTTGGATTGCCCCTGTTCATCTGGGTGCACTCCAAAGTTTTCTGCCAACCGTATCGAAATCAACCACGAAACCCCGCGCTTTTTTCGAGCACGATCGCATTTTTCGAGCGCGCTCGCATTTGAAAATCCGGGAGCGTCCCGAAGGGACGCAATTCCGATAACCCCCGGCGTCAGCCGGGGGCGTGGCGGCCAATTTCACCCTTGATAGCCCCAACGGGGCGTTACCCGTAGCGGCAGCATGGGAAAAAACATGCGTTGCGCCCGTGCACGAAAAACGATTGCGATAGCGGCTCTGCCGAAAACGACGCATGTGCCGATGCGGCTGCACGACGTAACGCCCCGTTGGGGCTACCTGATCTTGAGGCCATGTTCCCCCCCGGCTGACGCCGGGGGTTATCAAAATTACGTCCCTTCGGGACGCCTCCAGTGCGCGGCGGCGCTGCGTCTGGACGGTTTCCCGCCACTTTTGATTGCACCCCTTGTCAGGGAAGGACGGAGGACGATTGAAAAATTTGCTAGAATCCGCGCGTTGAATACGACGAAGCGAGAAAACCGATGAAACGTGAAATCAAAAGCCTCTGTATGCCATTGTGTGTTGTTGGCCTGCTGACTTCCTGTGCCAGTTCAGATGTAAAAAAACCCCTTCAGGAGGCCGATGTGGCCCCTGTTCCGGGGTGCATGACGACGCATATTCCGTCTTCCGCGTTACCCTTTCCAACCCGCAAGAACAGCATCGGCATGGAGTTCATCGAGATTCCGGCGGGCACTTTTGCGATGGGGTCGCATGAAACGGAAAAAGCGCGCCATGATGAGGTTCCCAAGCACTGCGTAACGATCAGCCGTTCCTTTTATCTGGGAAAATACGAAGTCACACAGGCACAATGGGATGCCGTAATGGACAACAATCCCAGCCTGTACAAGGACCCCGCGCATCCGGTGGAAAACGTCTCATGGGAGGAGGCCCAGGTTTTCATCCAGCGTTTGAATAAAAAAGAAAATACGCAAAAATACCGGCTGCCAACGGAAGCGGAATGGGAATACGCCGCACGCGCTGGAACGACTTCGCTTTTTTCCTTCGGCGAAAATAAACAGGCCATAGCCCATTCCTGTTTGCAGCATGCCAAAAAGGCCGAATTCGTTACCTGTCCCGCAGGCGATAAAAAACCCAATCCGTGGGGGTTGTACGATATGCACGGCAATGTCTGGGAATGGGTACAGGATTGGTATGACCCAGATTATTACGCGACCAGTCCAAAAAATGACCCGCGCGGCCCCGAGACTGGCAAACTTCACGTATTGCGTGGCGGCGGCTGGCACAGCACGCTCAGTCTCATACGCTCCGCCGTCCGTGGCAATCGTCCGCCCGATTACCGGGATAATCGCTCTGGCTTCCGGCTCGTATTCAACGCCCGATAATCAAATGAATTCCGGAGCCTTTTGGGGCTGAATATTCGGGCTGTATATTCTCATTGACCGATCCAATAGACGCAACCTTCCGGTGATTCGACTTTGTCATGAATCGCCGGAAGGTTGCCGCATCACGACCGCCAGGCCCAGGCCGCAGTTCTTCGAGTGACGATTCTGCGCCCTGGTGACCTGGCATTTCTTTTTTTGCACCCATCGACATTGCGTCATGGCTTCTTGTCGGCTAGTATCGACGCGTATCCGTTATGGGCAGGGCGACCACCTGTTTCATGCCAGAGAGGGTCGCCCGCCTTTTCTTGCCGTTTCAGCACCGTTCAACACGTGACAAAGCAGGAGTTTTTTACAAAAGATTTGAAAGTGAGATTTCCATGCTCTCCAGATTTTTCAAGCTCTCGATGGGACGCCAGTTGCTGTGGGGTATCGCGGCGCTCTGCGTGCTCGCCATTACCGTTCTGGCTTTTTCCCTGTCGATCTACACGCGTGAAATTGCGCTCAGGGAAACCGAATCCTCGCTGGAAGTCCAGGTCAGCCTGATCAACCGGACGCTGGAATACGTCGAGAGCGCGCTGAAACTACAGGTGG
>JAITEO010000190.1 GCA_031281985.1 Zoogloeaceae bacterium
AAAGTGAAAACCTACTTTTTGCCGGTTCAGTCAGCAAAATAGGGCAAGCAAAGCTCGCCCGTGTTTGGTGGACAGGCAGGAAAAACCACTACCTATCCACCAGGCGTAGGGGCGCACTGCGTGCGCCCGTGGGCCGGTCACGCGGCGGAATGGGTTGCGGGCGCACGCAGTGCGCCCCTACGAGAACCCCAAGGCCGCGCTGGTTTTTCCTTGGGTTTACACGGTTTGAAGCCAGGCTTTGCCTGGTTTCAAACCCAAGATAATCCGGCACAAGGCCGAAGGCCGCAGGACAGCCGAAGGCTGGTTTTGCGTAGCAAAATGCGGCTTTGCCGCACAAAAAGTGGGTTTTCACTTTTTGACGTTTCCCTTATGTGGGGTTCTCACTTTTTGACGCTTTTATAATGTGCGCATGATGCTTTTCGACCATCTGTACAAATTCGCCGCGCCCGCCGCGTTTTATCCGCTGGCGGGGCGCATGATTCCCTGGTTCTGGGGGTTGGCGGCGCTGTTCGGCGCAATCGGCCTGTGGCTGGGGCTTGCCGTCGCGCCCACGGATTTCCAGCAGGGCGAGGGGTATCGCATCATCTTCGTGCATGTCGGCGCGTCCTGGATGTCGATGTTCCTCTACCTGGTCATGGCCTTCTGGGCGGCCATCGGGCTGGCCTTCAACACCCGGCTTTCCGGCATGATGGCCTCGGCGCTGGCGCCGACCGGGGCGCTCTTTGCCTTCATTTCCCTATGGACGGGCGCGCTCTGGGGCAAACCCATGTGGGGAACCTGGTGGGTATGGGACGCGCGGCTGACCTCGGAACTGATCCTGCTCTTTCTCTACATCGGCTTCATCGCCCTGACCCGCGCCATCGACGATCCCCGCCGCGCCGACCGCGCGGGCGCGGTGCTGGCGCTGGTGGGCGTGGTCAACATCCCCATCATCTATTTTTCGGTAAAGTGGTGGAACACCCTGCATCAAGGCGCGTCCGTTTCGCTCACCAAGTCGCCCAGCATGGCCGCCATCATGCTCTGGGGCATGCTGTTCTGCGCGCTCTCCATGTGGATGTACGCCATCGCCGTCTCGCTCATCCGGGTGCGCGGCATCATCCTGGAGCGCGAGCGCCACACGCACTGGGTGCAGGCGCTGCTGCTGCAAAATCCTCCTGTCGAACGCTGATTTTCGAGAATCCCACATGATGCACTGGAACAGTCTTTCCGATTTTCTCGCCATGGGCGGCTACGGCCTGTATGTCTGGGGTTCCTTTGGCATGACCGCGCTCGTCATGCTGCTGGAAACCTGGCTGACCCTGCGCCGGCAACGCGCCATCCGGCAACGCCTCACCCGGCATTTCGCCGCCCTGCAAAAAGAGGAACGCGATAACGCCAAGGCAAGGGAGACCACATGAAAGCGCGCCACCAACGCCTGTTGCTGATTGTCGCCGCGCTGGGCGCGCTGGCGCTGATTGCCGCGCTCGTGTTTTCCGCGCTGAAGGAAAACGTGGCCTTCTTTTATTCCCCCTCCGACATCAAGGCAAACAAAGCGCCGCAAAACAAACTCTTTCGCGTGGGCGGACAGGTGGAAGTCGGTTCGCTCAAGCGCCAGGAAGACGGCGTGACCGTGCGTTTCGTCGTCACCGACAACATCGCGTGCGTTCCCGTCCAATACCAGGGCGTCCTGCCCGATCTCTTCTCGGAAGGCAAGGGCGCGGTCGTCCAGGGACGGCTGAACGATGACGGCATATTCATCGCCCAGGAAGTGATCGCCAAGCACGATGAAAACTACATGCCGCCAGAAGTCGCCCAAGCAATGCAAACCGCGCACGCCGAAAACGCCGGAAACCCCCAAAGCCAATGCCAGCTACCCGATGCCTGGACGCCTGATCCCTGATCCCTGATACCTGATCCCTGATCCCTGAACCGATGATTCCCGAACTTGGACTTTTTGCGCTTCTTCTCGCCTTGCCGGTAGCCCTGTGCACAGGCGTTCTCGCCTTGTGGGGCGCACAGCGGGGGCAGGCCGCCTGGATGTCCCTGGCCAAACCCGGAAGCGTGGCGCTGGCGCTATTGGTTGGCTTTGCCTATCTCTGCCTGACCTGGGCGTTCATCCAGAACGATTTTTCCGTGCTGTACGTAGCGCAGCAATCCAGTTCGTCGCTGCCGCTCGTCTATCGCATTGCGGGCGTCTGGGGTGGGCATGAGGGTTCCCTGTTGCTCTGGCTCCTGATGCTCGCCGGTTGGGCGGCGCTGGTGCGCTTTTTTTCGCGCGCCTTGCCGGAAGCCCTGCGCGCGCGGGTATTGGGCGTGCTGTGTTTGGTGGCGGCGGGCTTTTTGCTCTTCATCCTGTTTACTTCCAATCCCTTCTTGCGCCTCCTTCCGGGCGCGGCGGAAGGGCGCGAACTCAATCCCATGTTGCAGGATCCGGGTCTCGTCCTCCATCCGCCGCTGCTCTACATGGGCTATGTCGGTTTTTCCGTCGCCTATGCCTTTGCCGTCGCGGCCTTGCTGTCCGGCCGACTGGACGCCGCCTGGGCGCGCTGGTCGCGTCCGTGGACGCTGGCCGCCTGGGCGTTTCTGACGCTGGGCATCGCCGTTGGCTCCTGGTGGGCCTATTACGAACTGGGCTGGGGCGGCTGGTGGTTCTGGGACCCGGTGGAAAACGCTTCCTTCATGCCCTGGCTCGCGGGCACGGCGCTCCTCCACTCGCTGGCGGTAACGGAAAAGCGCGGCAGCTTCAAGAACTGGACGGTGCTGCTGGCGGTTTCCACGTTTTCGCTCTCGCTTTTAGGCACCTTCCTCGTGCGCTCCGGCGTGCTCACCTCGGTGCATGCCTTTGCCAGCGACCCGGCGCGCGGCATTTTCATCCTCGCCTTTCTCGTCGCCGTCATCGGCGCTTCGCTCCTGCTCTTCGTCTGGCGCGCGCCCAAGGTCGGGCTGGGCGGGCGCTTCGCCCCCGTTTCGCGTGAATCCCTGTTGCTCGTCAATAACCTCCTGCTCGCCGCCGCAACCGGCACCGTGCTCCTGGGAACGCTGTATCCGCTGATTGTCGACGCCCTGGGCGTGGGCAAGATTTCCGTCGGCCCGCCCTATTTCAACGCGGTCTTCGTGCCGGTCATGATGCCCTTGCTGTTCCTGGTCGGCATCGGCCCCTTCGCCCGCTGGAAGTCGGCTTCCCTCATCGAAATCCTGCGCGTCAACAAATGGACGCTGGGCATCGCCGCCCTTGCCGCCCTGACGCTGCCTTTGGTCTATGGCGAATGGCGACCGCTGGCCGCGCTGGGCGTTTTCCTCGCCGCCTGGATTTTTCTGGCCGCCACGCTGCACTTTGTGCGACAGGCGCGGGCAACCCAGGGCGGCGGCGGCCTTTTCGCTTCCGTCTTGCGGCAACCCCTGCATTTCTGGGGCATGCACCTTGCCCACGTCGGCCTTGCCGTATTCGTCGCGGGGGTGAGCATCGTGGGCGCGTATGAAGCGGAAAAGAGCGTGAAAATGGCACCCGGAGACACGGTTGACATTTACGTGTACCGCTTTCGCTTTCTTGGCGTTCAATCCGTGGAAGGCCCGAATTACCTGGCGCTGCGCGGCGAAATGGAACTTTCGGAAGATGGCCGCGCGCCGCGTCGCCTGTTTCCGGAAAAACGCTTCTACCACCATTCCGCCATGCCCATGACCGAAGCCGCCATCGACGCCGGGTTGTGGCGTGACGCCTATGTCGCGCTCGGCGAACCCCTGGATCGCGAACGCCCCGACGGCGAATGGGTGGTGCGCGTCTATGTGAAGCCGCTCGTAGACTGGATCTGGGGCGGCGCGACCCTCATGGCGCTGGGCGGCCTGCTGGCGCTTCTCGACCGCCGCTATCGCCGCCGCCGCGCGGCCACACCGGAAATCACCCCATGAACAACCGCTATCTCTGGCTCTTCGTCGCCTTCGCCCTCCTGGTCGTCCTCCTGGCGGTTGGCTTGACCCGCGACCCGCGCGAGATTCCCTCGCCGCTCATCGACAAGCCCGCGCCGGAATTCGTCCTGCCGCGCCTTTCGGATGACTTGCCCTTCGCGCCCAAGGACATGGCGGGACAGGTCTGGCTGTTGAACGTCTGGGCGTCCTGGTGCGCCTCCTGCCGCGACGAGCACCCCTTGCTGGTCGATCTCGCCCAGAAGAAGCTCCTGCCCATCGTCGGCCTGAACTACAAGGAAGTGCGCGGCGATTTGAGCCTGGACGCCACGAAACTCACGCCGGAAGCGGAAAAACGCGAGGCCGCCGCCCGCGCCAATCTGTGGCTCGCCACGCACGGCAACCCCTACACCCTTTCCGTCCTCGATCTCGACGGCAAGGTCGGCATAGACTACGGCGTCTACGGCGTTCCCGAAACCTACCTGATCGACAAGAGCGGCATCATCCGCTTCAAACAAATCGGCCCCATCACGCCAGAAGTGCTGGAAAAGAAACTCCTGCCCCTGATT
>JAITEO010000191.1 GCA_031281985.1 Zoogloeaceae bacterium
CGTTCCACTGCCGCAAACCCCTCCCCAGCCCTCCCCTTGTCAGGGGAGGGGGGTTGGCCGTGCTTCGTTGAAGGCAAGTTATCGACATGACATTCTCCGCTTTTCGTCGCGCCGCTTCCTTTTCGTCTCTTGTGCGTTTAAAACGACTAGCGGAACAACCGGCGCGCCAGTGCGCCGCCGGGGGTCAATCCGGCTTCTTCCATGCGTTTTTGGATGCTGGCGACGTAGTTCTGGCAGATCTGCGCCAGTTGCGCTTCGGAAAGCGGCTGACGCCGGTCGTCGATCAGGATGCCGTCCAGGGTGTCGGCAAAGCGCCGGGCGGTATCGATCATCTGCCGATAGACATATTGGCCATGCGGCGTGACCGGAACATCCAGCAGGAAGACCAGGCCATTGCTGCGCAGGCTCTTCAGTTCATCCGCGACAAAGGCTCTGCCTTCGGCATTTTGCAGGGAAAAGAGCAACACGTTCGTTTTTTCCTCGCGGCGCGCGTAGAGGCCATTTTCCAGCGTCATGCCCGAGGCTTCCGCCAGCGCCCGGATTTTGGTGCCGGGGAAGGGGGATTCCCGGCTGACGAGATTCACGCCAATCTGGATGTCGGATTCATAGCAGAACTGTTCCAGTTGTTGCGCCTGATCCAGCGTCGCCTGGCGATCCGGTAACGGCTCGGCCACCACCATATGCGCCTTCGCCGCCTGACGCACGACGCGGGTAAAGAGCGCGAATTCGGCCGCGCCCACCGGCCCGCTCTCGCGGTCGGTGAGTTGCAGCCCCAGGCGCAGACGCCGATAGGCCGCGCGGCACTCCGGCGTCAGCAGTTCCCACTTGCCCTGCGCCTCGTTCAAGCCCACCCAGCGCAGCAACTTCTGGCTGCGCGGCGGCATATCCTGCAAGAAGGCCAGCATCTCTTCGGCGGGCGCGGGTTCCACCAGTTCCAGCGCCGCGATGACGTCGATGCCGCTCCAGAGCAATTCACGCGGCGGCTCAGCGGGAAAGCCGGAGCGCGCGTCGGCGGCGTTCCCGTCCTCTCCCTCATCCGCCGCCCCCGGCGCGGGCGCTTCGTCTTCCCTATCCTCTTCTTCGTCCTCTGCCGGAGTATCTTCTGGTTCGTCTTCTTCTGCGAAGCCGTCTTCTGCCTGCGCTGTGGGGGAAGCGGCAAAAAAGCGCGGTTCCCGGCGCTCCGGCGGTGTTGGGGCGTCGTCGTCTTCCGGCGCGGGGGAAGCGGCGCGCGCGTTGCGGCGGAACAGGACATCCGCGCTGTCGCCGGATTCGGCGCGCGTCGACGGGAACATGCGTTCCGCCATCTTGCGATGCCGGATTTCCTGCCACTTGTTGTACGCCAGCACGCCAGCGATCAGTACGCCGCCCAGCGCGAAGACGCCGATCTGCAATTCGTTCATCAGGATTCCTCTCTCATCTTCAAGGCTGCTTCCATATCCACCTCCACCACGCGCGAGACGCCGGATTCCTGCATGGTCACGCCCACCAGTTGACTGGCCATTTCCATGGCAATCTTGTTGTGACTGATGAACAGGAACTGGGTCTGCCCGGACATTTTCTTCACCATCTGACAAAAACGCTCCGTATTGGAATCATCCAGCGGCGCGTCCACTTCGTCCAGCAGACAAAACGGCGCCGGATTCAACAAGAACAGGGAGAATACCAAAGCAATCGCCGTCAACGCCTTTTCGCCGCCCGACAAAAGGTGAATGGTAGAATTTTTTTTGCCCGGCGGCTGCGCGAACACCTGCACGCCGGCATCGAGGATTTCCTCGCCCGTCATCACCAGCGCCGCCCGCCCGCCGCCGAAAAGCTCCGGGAACAGGCGTCCGAAATGCCCATTGACCGCCTCGAAGGTGCCTTGCAGCAACTGGCGCGTTTCCCGATCGATGCGGCGGATGGCATCTTCCAGCGTCGCCATCGCTTCCACGAGATCCGCCGCCTGCGCATCCAGATAGCCCTTACGCGCACTTGCGGTTTCCAGTTCTTCCAGGGCGGCCAAGTTGACCGCGCCCAGGTCGTGGATGGCCTTTTGCAAGGCTTCGATGTTCTGGGTGAGCGCCTGCGGACGCGCCGGATTGGCGGCCAGCGCGGCAGAGAGCGCCTCTTCGTCGGCGCCCGCTTCCTGCAACTGCGCCGCCAGTTGCGCCGCGCTCAGGGCGGCGGCCTGCTCCTTCAGGCGCAAGTCGCCGATGCGCTTGCGCAGGGGTTCCAGGGATTGCTCGATCCTCAGGCGTTCCTCTTCTCCCGCGCGCAGGGCGTCGGCGGCCCCTTCCATGCCGTTGCGCCGCGCCGCCAGATCCGTCTCGCACTGGACTCTTTTTTCCAGCGCCTCCTGCAAGGCTTCGGCAAAGGTTTCCGGCGGCGTATCCGCCTCCTGCGCGCGGCAGGCCGTCAAATCCGCCGCCACGCGCTGCGCCTCGCGCTGCGCCAGGGCAAGGCCAGCGGCGATTTCCGCCAGTTTGCCCGCGCATTCGCGCTGCGAGAATTCGGCCTCGTGCGTCTCGCGCTCTGCCGCCGCCGCCTGTTCGCGCGCATCGTTCAAGGCGCGTTCCGCCGCTTCCAGCCGGGCGCGCGCCGCGCCCTCCGCC
The DNA here is from genome assembly GCA_031281985.1 of Zoogloeaceae bacterium. Classification (GTDB taxonomy): domain Bacteria; phylum Pseudomonadota; class Gammaproteobacteria; order Burkholderiales; family Rhodocyclaceae; genus Azovibrio. The sequence goes on from JAITEO010000191.1 coordinate 2,592, forward strand.
GCGCGTCCGGCTTCCGTCTGCGCCTGCAAGGCGACAAGGCTTTCCTCGATGGCGGCGGCGCGCTCACGCTCGGTTTGCGCTTCGCGCTCCAGTTCCGTCGCCTGCGCGTTGCGCCGCGCCACATCCGCCTGATGCCGCTCCAGCGCCTGGGCGTGTTTCAGGATTTCCACCTGCGCGGCATGCGCGCGCGCTTGCAACGCGCCCTGCTCACGGCGCAAGGCGCTGGCCTTCTCTTGCCCGGCGCGGCAGTCCGCGTCCCGCCGCGCCAGTTCTGCACGATTTTCCTCCAGCGTCTGGCGCAGACGCGCGCCTTCTTCTTCCAAGGTCTCGATTTCCCGTTGCCGCTCCAGCAGGCCATGCCCGGCCGCGTCGGGCGCGAACAGGGAAAGCGCCTGGCGTTCCACCCGGTCGCCCGCTGGCGTCACCCAATGGCATCCCGGCGGCAGGCTCGTCCGCGCCACCAGCGCCGCGGGCAGATTTTCCGCCACGAGCGAGCGCCCCAGCCATGCCGCCAATAAAGGCCGCCACGCGGCGTCTTCCACCTCCACCTGTCCAAACAGGCGGTTTGCCGCCACATCCGCGGGCGGCGCGTCCATGACCTCTTGCGGCAGGCGCAGCGTCAACTTGCCGCCGGGACGATTCTCCGCCCACTGCGCGGCCTCTTCCATGACTTCCCGCGTTGCCGGAAGCGCCTCGAGGCGCTCGCGCAACACCGCTTCCACCGCCGTCTCCCACCCCGGCTTTACCCGCAGGGCGCGCCACAGGGGGGTAGCGTCGGCAAGGCCGTAACGCTGCAACCATTGCGGCAGATTGCCCGCCTGCGCCGCCGTCTTTTGCATCTTCGTCAAGACCTGGAGACGCGCCTCGATGGCGGCGGCTTCCAGCGTCCGGGCTTCCAGATGCGCGGCAAGCGTTTGCCGTTCGGCTTCCTGTCGCGGCAACTGTTCCTGCGCCGCGCGCAAATTCGCTTCCACTTCGACGAGTGCCGCCTGCATGCTGGCCAATTCGGCTTCCTTTGTTTCCAGCGTCGATTTTTCCGGCGCGGTCTGCGCCGCCGCTTCCCGTTGCAGGAGTTCCTGCCGTTGCAACAAGCCCTGCAAATTGCGCTCGACATGCGTGCGGTGCGCCCTTTCCACCTGCAACGCCTGTTCCGCGCGCGCCGCTTCCCCGCGCAGGCGATCCGCCTCGGCGCGTGCCGCCTCCTGCTCCGCCCTGGCCTGTTGCAGGCGCTGCGCGCTGGCTTCCTGCCGCGCTCCGGCGGCCTGTCGGCGCGCATCCGCCAGATCGCGCAGGGATTCCCAGCGCGCGGCATCGGTTGCCAGTTCTTCTGTCCGCTCCCGCCAATGCGCCTCTTCGCCCGCCAGTTGCGCCAGACGCGCCGCCAGTTGCCGCTCGATTTCCTGGCGATGGCGAATTTCGGCTTCCAGCCTCGTCACCTCGGCATTGACCGAATACAGGGCGCTCTGCGCCTGATGCACGGCATCGCTTGCCGCGAAGTGCGCTTCCCGCATAAGGAGGAGCGTCGTCTCCGTCTCGCGCAGGGCGGCGGTTGCCGCTTCCAGTTCCGTGTCGGCGCGCGCCACTTCCAGCGCCAGTTTTTGTTGACTGGACTGCGCCTCGTTCTTGCGCGTCAGCCACAGGAACTGCTGCTTTTGCGTCAGTTCCGCGGTAAGGGTCTGATACTGCCGCGCCACCTCCGCCTGCGCGTTCAACTTTTCCATCTGCGCCGACAGTTCCAGGCGGATATCCTCCACGCGGGCGAGATTTTCCCGCGTATCTTCCAGCCGGCCTTCCGTTTCCTTCCTGCGCTCCTTGTAGCGCGTCACGCCCGCGGCTTCTTCGAGAAAGACGCGCAGATCGTCCGGGCGCGCCTCGATGACGCGCGAAATCATCCCCTGGCCGATGATGGCGTATGCCCTTGGCCCCAGGCCGGTGCCCAGGAAGAGATCGGTGATGTCCTTGCGGCGCACCTTCAGGTTGTTGATGAAGTAATCCGACTGGCCGTTGCGCGTCAGCACCCTTTTTACCGAGAGTTCGGCGTACTGGCTCCACTGTCCCAGGGCGCGGCCGGAGGTATTGTCGAATACCAGTTCCACCGAGGCGCGCGCCACTGGCTTGCGGTCGGTCGTGCCGTTGAAAATCACGTCCTGCATGGATTCGCCGCGCAATTCCGAGGCCCTGGATTCTCCCAGCACCCAGCGCACCGCGTCGATGATGTTCGACTTGCCGCAGCCATTCGGCCCCACCACGCCCGCCAACTGTCCCGGAAAAGCCACGGTGACCGGATCGACGAAGGACTTGAATCCGGCAAGTTTGAGTTTGGTTAAGCGCATCAGGGAAGAGCGTCAGGGTTTGGTCAGGGTTTGGAGAGGAGGGGATTGTAACTTGCCCCGCCCAGGCGCGGGCGAATGTGGCGAATCATTCCCCTTCGGGCGGGGATGCGGGCGTCTGGGTGGCGAGGGCGGCTTCCAGCGCGGCGTTGTGCTGTGCCGAAACCGCCTGTATTTCCTCCAGGCGCTCTTGCACTTGTTCCATTTTCTGCTGGGCGCTCTTGGCCTCCTCGGCCTTCAGCTCGCCCACGGTAGCCGTCGTGGTCACCACTTCCACGCCACAGGCGGAAAGGGACAGGACACCCAGAAGCAACACCGCTCTCCATGCCATAGTCTTCATTTTTTTCTCCCTCGTAAAAGGTCACGCGCACAGTATACCGCCCTTGCCGGACGCGCGGACGTCTTGACAACGAATGCTAGAATGGGAGGCGTCAAAAAGTAGAAACCTACTTTTTGACGGATTATCTTGGGGTTTGAAACCAGGCGAAGCCTGGCTTCAAACCGTTAAAACCCAACGCAAAACCAGCGCGGCCTGTGGGGTGCCGTAGGGGCGCACTGCGTGCGCCCGTTGGCCGTCACGCGGCGGGGATGGTTT
>JAITEO010000221.1 GCA_031281985.1 Zoogloeaceae bacterium
GTATTCGCCCAGAAAAACAGAAAGATTATTTTGTGTCTCGGTTTCTGGCTTGCGTTTATCGTTGCGGAGCTTATCGAACCGATGATGAAGATAGGGTTTTCATATCATTTTGCCATCACCTTGCCCGCTTTTGCGGGCATCTGCGCCTTGGCGCTGCGCGAAATCATTCGGATATGGCCAGCCATTGCGCGCATGAAATGGTTGAATGAGGAAAGAAGGAATTTCATGATGGTCGGCGGGGTCGTCTGTCTGTCGATTTGGATCTTCCTGCGTTGTTCAGCGCTTGCGGAATATTATTGGCCGCTGACGCGAGAGACGCTTGCCGCCGCTCCAGAGGGAAACTGGCCGGAAAAAATCATCGATTATTCAAATTACCTGTTGGCGGCAAGGGAAATCAAGAAGGTAATTCCAGAGAATGGCACATTGAGCGTCAGCGGAAATATGCACGCGCTGTATCCGCTGACTGGTCATCTGCCGCCTTCACGTTTTCTCGAGAACCTGAGCGCGACAACCATCTTGCTGGATCTTTCCGTGCCCGCCATTCGCCAGGCTCTGCTGGATTGCGCGCCGGACGTCATCATGACCACCGACAGAACCGATTGGGCGACAGGCGGCGGCAGCGCGCGATTGCTCGAAGCCGTCATCGATACGGGAATCTATGAAATGGTAGCGAAAATCCCCGTTTCCAATCAACGGCAATATGGCGGCTATGGCGGACTCATTTTTCGCAAAACGAAAGAAACGCCCGCTTGTTCTACATGAACACAGCGCATGAAAACAGCGCGTGATGCGTATTCAAACCGAATCGTGGATGCGAAAGCTTCCATGCACGGTGGTCTGGCCATCGGGTTTGTAGAAGATGCCGTCGGCTTTTCTTCCGGTGAGCGCGTCGAGTTGTTCGCGGGTGTTGCGGGACAGGAGCGCGATGCATTGGCCGTTGCGCTCATTCAGGGATTTGGCGTCGCGCGCCAGGTTTTGCAGGGTATACCAGGCTTGCAGCAGGCGGGGGTTGCCTTGCGCGATGAGCCAGTCTTCCACGGTTTGTCGACCGTTTTGCTGGTCGTCATCGTCCTGGCAGGCGAGACCCAGTTGGCGCAAACAGGCGTGGCGCGCCTCGCCGATTGCCTGCAACTCTTCGGCAAACTGGAGCTTGCTGGCGGTGGTGTTTTCCAGCGCGTCGATCTCGTTTTCCCGCAATTGCCGCTGCTCTTCCTGCAAGAGCGCGACAAACCGCTCGACCGCCTTGATTTCAGTGGCCAGGAGTTGCGCGAAGTCTACTACGGCGTCCATGATATTTTGCCAGCCTAGGCTTGACGCTGCGCGTCGATGAGTTCCTGCGCGGTGCTGATCAGGCGGTCGGCAATGGCTTCCGGATTGATGCGAAAGCGGCCTTCGGCAATGGCCTGCTTGATCTCCTGTACCCGGCTGTTATCGACCGGCGCTTCGGAGGCGCGCAACTGGATGGCGTCGCTCAGACTGACCTGGTCACCGGATTTTTCCGCGCTGGCCGGTTTGGCGGCGGTGCGCGCGGCGGGCGCGGGCGTGAATGGATATGTGGTTTCAACTTTCATCTGCTTCACCTTGAACAAAGGGGTTCCTGGATTCCTCATGAGTTGTAACGGCAACTTGGCGCGGCATCTTGAGACCATCCGGGCGGAAATGGCAAAAATTTCCGTTTATTCTGCCGCGCAAGCTTTCATGGCGAAGCATTAACAAGAATTGTGCCATCGGCCTGGGCGATGCCGCTGACGACCGTTCCGGAAGCGGTGCGCGCCTGCGCGACCTGGCCTTCGCTGGCCTGATTCAGAGCGCGGCCTTCGTTGGTGGCGGTAAAGCCCGCGCCGCGAAAAACCAGCAGCACGGTTTGTCCCGAACGAATCACGATGGGCATGGCGAGCAATTCCTGGCGCAAGGGCTGCCCCGGCGATAGCGCCGTCTTCAGCGTCTTGCCGATGGCCTGTTCGGGACGGGTGAGCACATTGGCGGGCAGAGCGCCCAGGTCGCCCACGCGCACGACCAGATCCGTTGCCTGCAAGGCGCGTCCGGCGGGAAGCGCGTTTGCGGCGGCAAGATAATCCGTCTCGATGGAAATTTTGACCGGAACGAAGATGTTCCAGCGCGCCGGCGCAAGGCAGCGCAACCCGACGCTGGCATTGCCCACCAGCCGGCCTGCATCCAGATTGTTGGGCAGATACGCCTGATAACTGCTGCATTCCGGCAGGCGCAACCGCGCATCCAGCGGCCCGGCCTGCACGCTGATCCTGCCGGAATGCCGCAAGGCCAGTTCGCCGCGCACGAAATTTTCCACCGCCTCCAGCGCGGGATGGGCAAGAACGCAAGGCGCGTACAACAGACCGCACAGGAACAAGGAACGCAAAAGATTCATGCCCGCTATTGTCGCGCATCGAACGCCAGATGTCAGCGCAGGAGGCGGCAAAGAGAGCAATAAAAAATGGAGGATGTCATGTCAATGACTCATCCCAAACGAAGCGCGGCCAAACTCCCTTTGCAGGGTGCAAGCCCTTTGCAGGGTGCAAGCCCTTGCAGGGGCACTCCCTCCCCTGACAAGGAGAGGGCTGGGGAGGGGTTTGGCGGCAGGAGACAGAGGAATCATGCAGCGCGTTAGCGCCCTTGCAGGCTGCAACTTTCCCAGAAAAAACCCGGATAACGCGCCGTGCCGCCCCCTCTCCCGCCCTGCCGGGCACCCTCTTCCCCAAAGGATTGGGGGAGAGGGGACGGCAAGCGGCGGCGCTTCGTTGGTTTTGCGTTTGCCACTTTGCTTGGGCAAGATTTTCCTCCGCTTTGGAGCGCACCCAGACACAGAGGAATCATGCGACGCTGCGCGCCGGTAAAAATCTGTCTCCT
>JAITEO010000262.1 GCA_031281985.1 Zoogloeaceae bacterium
CTCCGCAAACGAAACGCTAGAGAAGAATAAAGGCGTCGCCGGTGAAAGGAAGGCGCATTGTAGCAAAACCGCTTCTGGAGACAGGAAAAACCGCCGCCTCGCTCATGCCAGCGGCGCTTTCACTTTACTGCGCCTCCTTGCGCCGCTTTTTCAAACCATCGGGTGGCCTCGGCGTCATTTTTTTCAACGCCCTGGCCTTCGGCGTACATCTTGCCGAGATGGAGCTGGGCTTCCACGTCTCCCTGTTCGGCGGCCTTGCGATACCATTTGACCGCTTCGGCATCGTTTTTCGCAACGCCCCGGCCATTGGCGTACATCCAGCCAAGGTTGAACTGGGCATCCGCATTTCCCCGCCTGGCGGACTTCGCAAACCATTGGACGGCCTTCGCGTCATCCTGCGGCACGCCCCGTCCCTTGTAGTGCATCCGCCCAAGAGTGTATTGCGCTCGATCATCGCCCTGTTCGGCGGCCTTGCGGCACCATATGGCCGCTTCGGCGTCATCCTGCGCTACGCCCAGACCATCGTAATACATCAACGCAAGGTTGTATTGCGCTTTCGCGTATCCCTGCCCGGCGGCTTCGCGATACCATCGGACGGCTTCGGCGTCATCTCGCGGCACGCCCCGGCCACTGCTGTAGCGCACGCCCAGCCTGAATTGCGCCCTGGCATCCCCCCGGCTTGCCGCATACATCTCTTCATGGAACGCCCCGCCGCCGCCCATGGACATGGCAAAAAGCGGCGAAGACGAAAACAGCGCCACGCAACACCACAACGACACGCCCAACACTGCGGATTTGCGCAACACGGCATGACTCCCCTATTCCAGAACCGCCCTTCGCGCCGCCGCCACGAAATCGGCCATGCGCTGATGATCCTTCACCCCCGCCGCGGATTCCACGCCGCTGGAGACATCGACGGCGGCGGGACGCGCGCGGCGCACCGCTTCCTCGACGTTTTCCGGCGTCAGGCCGCCGGAGAGGATGAGCGGCAAAGGTAATTCCGGCGGAATCAGCGACCAGTCGAACACCTTGCCGCCGCCGCCATAGCCTTTTGTGAAGGCGTCCAGGAGCAGGGCGCGGGCGCTGGCAAAGCGGCGGGCGAACGCGGGCAAATCCATTTCCGGCGTGACCCGCGCCGCCCGGATGTAGGGACGTTGCCAGCGTTCGCATTCTTCGGGAGATTCGTCGCCATGAAATTGCAGCAGATTGAGCGGAACCGCCGCCAGTGCCGCCTCGATCTCCGCTTTCGCGGCATTCACGAAAAGGCCGACGGCGTCTACGAACGGCGGCAGATGCCGCACCAGCGCCGCCGCCGCCTGGGGACGGACATAGCGGGGACTTTGCCGGTAGAACACGAACCCGACCGCATCCGCGCCCGCCGCCACCGCCGCCTCCACATCTTTTATACGCGTCAGACCGCAGATTTTGACTTTCATCGTCGGGGGATTCGCCGTCATGTCCGGGGCGAAACGGCAACGACGCCACGCGCCGCGCAATCATTCGACATGGTAATTCGGCGCTTCCTTGGTGATTTGCACGTCATGCACATGCGATTCGCGCACCCCGGCGGCAGTGATTTCCACGCAGGCGGCCTTTGCGTGCACTTCGGCAATCGAGGCGCAGCCCAGGTAGCCCATCGACGAGCGCAGGCCGCCCATCAACTGGTGGATAACCGCCAGCACCGAACCCTTGTACGGCACCCTGCCCTCGATGCCTTCCGGCACGAATTTATCCACGTTGGCCGTTCCTTCCTGGAAATACCGGTCGGAAGACCCGGCCTGCATCGCGCCGAGCGAACCCATGCCGCGATACGACTTGTAGGAACGCCCCTGGAACAACTCCACTTCGCCAGGCGCTTCTTCCGTGCCAGCGAACAGGCCGCCCAACATCACCGTATCCGCGCCCGCCGCGATGGCCTTGGCAATATCGCCGGAATAACGGATGCCGCCATCGGCAATCAGCGGCACGCCCGTATCCCGCAACGCCCCGGCGACATCCTGGATGGCCGTGATCTGCGGCACGCCCACGCCCGCGACGATGCGCGTGGTGCAGATGGAGCCGGGGCCTATGCCCACCTTGACCGCGTCCGCGCCCATATCGGCCAGCGCCAATGCCGCTTCCGCCGTGGCGATGTTGCCGCCGACCACTTCCACTTGCGGGAAATTGCGCTTCACCCAGCGCACCCGATCCAGCACGCCTTGCGAATGCCCATGCGCGGTATCCACCACGATCACGTCCGCGCCCGCTTCCACCAGGAGGCTCACCCGCTCCTCCGTCCCCTCGCCGACGCCGACCGCCGCGCCCGCGCGCAGCCTGCCCGCTTCATCCTTGTTGGCGTCGGGATGCTCGGTCGCCTTGGTGATGTCCTTGACCGTGATGAGGCCGCTCAAACGAAACGCCGCGTCCACGACCAGCACCCGTTCCAGCCGGTGTTCGCGCAAGAGCGACTTGGCGTCCTCGACGCTGGTGCCTTCCGGCACCGTCACCAGCCGCGCGCGCGGCGTCATGATCGCCTGCACCGGCTGGGCGAGATTGGTTTCAAAGCGCAGATCGCGGTTGGTGACGATGCCCACCACCACGCCCGCCGCGTCCACGACCGGAAAACCGGATATCCGGTGCTGACGGGAAAGCTCCAGCACATCGCGCACCGGCATTTCCGGATGCACCGTGATCGGGTCGCGCAAGATGCCGGATTCATGCCGCTTGACTTTCGCCACCTCGGCAGCCTGATCGCGGGCGGAAAGGTTCTTGTGGATGATGCCAATCCCGCCCTCCTGCGCCAGCGCAATCGCCAGCCGCCCTTCCGTCACCGTATCCATGGCGGCGGAAACCAGCGGCATGTTGAGGGGAATCTTGCGGGTGAGCCGGGTGGCCAGACTGACTTCCCGGGGCAAAATCCGGGAATGCGCGGGAACGAGCAGAACGTCGTCGAAGGTAAGCGCTTTTTGCAACAATCGCATCGTCTTTAATCCGGGGTGATAAAACGCTATTATACTGTTTTCCATCTTTTCCTCCCGTGCTTCCGGCATTTCGTTCAACCCTTCTCTTTCAAAAGGTTCTGCCATGCATATCCGACTCCCGCTTGCCGTCCCGCTCGCCTTCATCGCCTTTTTCGTCCTTTCCAGTTTTCCCACCGCCCAGGCCGAAGTCTACAAATGGAAGGACGCCCAGGGACGCACCATCATCTCCGACACGCCGCAGCCCGGCAAGAAAGGCGCGGCGGTACCCTCCGCCACGATCGACCCCAGCGACAGCAGCAGCGTAAAAGCGCTGGATGATCAGGACATGGAATTCAAGAAACGCCAGGAAGAACGGGAAGCCGCCGAGAAGAAACAAAACGAGGAGGCCGCCGCCGCCGCCAAGAAGGCGGAAAACTGCGATCGCTCACGCCGCAACCTGGAAATGCTGGAATCCGGCGCGCGCATCTCGCAACAAAACGAGAAAGGCGAACGCGAATTCATCAACGACCAGCAACGCCAAAACGAGATCGACCGCATCCGCCGGAACATGCAGGAAAATTGCAGTTAAGGGATACGTCAAAAAGTAAAAATCCACTTTTTGCCGGTTCAGATCAGCAAAAAAGGGCAAGCGAAGCTTGCCCTTTTTTGGGGTAAAGGCAACGCAAAACCAGCGCGGTCTGCATGGTTTTCGTAGGGGCGCACTGCGTGCGCCCGTTGGCCGTCACGCGGCAATTCCCCTCCCCCCTTGCGGGGGAGGGTGGCGCGTAGCGCCGGGAGAGGGGCGCGACGGTTCAGGAGGACGAAGCCGCTGAACGGTCGCTTTCCCCCTCTCCCCTAACCCCTCCCCCACAAAGGGGGGAGGGGGACGAGAGCGGATGCGGTCTTGTAGGGGCGCACTGCGTGCGCCCGCAAACCATCCCGCCGCGTGACGGCCAACGGGCGCGCGCAGCGCGCCCCTACGACAACCCCACAGCCCGCGCTGGTTTTTCCTTGCCTTTACCCAAAAAAGGGCAGGCTTTGCCTGCCCTTTTTTGCTGACTGAACCGGCAAAAAGTAGATTTTCACTTTTTGACGTTTAACACCGGTCTCCGGCCGATTTTAACGGTGACTTCGATGAGGTTCCGGGCGCGGCGCAGGCGGAAGGCGCTTTCTTCGCCGGGTTTCAGCGCGGCGATGGCGTCGAGCATTTCCTGCGGATCGCGGATGTCGCGGCCGCCGACGGCGAGCAGCACGTCGCCGGACTGGATGCGCGCCTGATCCGCCGGACTGCCGCGCACGACGTTCGCAATCAGCGCGCCGCTGACATCCGGCAGGCCGAAGGATTCCGCCAGTTCCGGGGTGATTTCCTGCGCTTCCACGCCAATCCAGCCACGGATGACCTCGCCATTCTGGATGATCTGCTCCATGATCAGGCGCGCGGAAGATACCGGAATGGCAAAGCCTATGCCCAAGGAGCCGCCCGTGCGCGAATAGATGGCGGTGTTGATGCCGACGAGCGTGCCCCGCGCATCGACCAGCGCGCCGCCGGAATTGCCGGGATTGATGGCGGCGTCGGTCTGAATGAAATTCTCGAAGGTATTGATGCCCAGATGCGTGCGCCCCAGGGCGGAAACGATGCCCATCGTCACCGTCTGCCCGACGCCGAACGGATTGCCGATGGCCAGCACCATGTCGCCGACGCGCACATCGTTCATGTGTCCGAAGGTGATGGCGGGCAGATCATCGGCTTCCACCCGGATGACGGCGAGATCGGATTCCGGGTCGGAACCGACGACCTTCGCCTTCAGCTTGCGCCCGTCGGCCAGCGCGACTTCAATCTGGTCGGCGGCGTCGATGACGTGAAAATTGGTGAGGATATAGCCGTCCGGACTGACGATGACGCCAGAACCCAGGCCGGACGCCGGACGCGGCGCGCTCTCGAAGTCTTCGCCGAAAAAGCGGCGGAACACGGGATCATCCATCAGGGGATGCCGTTGCGCCCGCACCTGCTGGCTGGTAAAGATATGCACCACGGCAGGCAGGGCGCGCCTTGCCGCGTCCCGAAAGCCATACGCGGCAAAAGTGCCATCGGAAGAGGCGGCGGTATCCTGCGCGTTTTCCTGTAAAGTGATCACCGTGGGCGATGACGGCGCATGCGCCAGCCATTCTGGTTTCAGGGTCATGATCACAAACAGCAGGGCTACCGCCACCGTCGTCGTTTGCGCGAAAATCAGCCACAGTCTACGCATAGGAATACTCATGAAGCATCGTGAATTGGAAAACCTGTTGAATGCGCTTTTGGAAAGCGCGAATTTCACGGATTATTCCCCAAATGGCCTGCAAGTGGAAGGCCGCGCGGAAATACGGCGGGCAATCACCGGCGTGAGCGCCAGCCAGGCGCTGATCGACGCCGCGGTGAAACGGGGCGCGGACGCCCTCATCGTGCATCACGGCTTTTTCTGGAAAGGCGAAAATCCCTGCCTCGTCGGTTATCGCCGCCAGCGCATCGCCACGCTCATCGCCCATGATCTCAACCTGTTCGCCTATCACCTGCCGCTGGACGCGCACCCCGAACTGGGCAACAACGCCCAATGGGCCAAGGCAATGGGCTGGCGCGTCTGCGGGCGCTTTGGGCGGCAGGACATGGGCTTTTGGGGCGAACTGCCAGAACCCTGCCGCCTCGCGGAACTGGCGGCGCGACTGACCGAGACGCTGGGGCGTCCGCCGCTGGCCATCGGCGCAAAAGATCAGCGTATCCAGCGCCTCGCCTGGTGCTCCGGCGGCGCGCAGGGCTACATCGAGGATGTTCTGGCGCTGGCGGCAATGACGGGCATCGACGCCTATCTTTCCGGCGAAATTTCCGAACAGACGCCGCATATCGCGCGGGAAAACCACATCGCCTACCTGGCCTGCGGCCACCACGCCAGCGAACGCTTCGGCCCACAAGCCCTCGCCGCCTGGCTGCAAGCCAACACCGAACTGGACGGCGAATTCATCGACTGCCCCAACCCGGCGTAGCGGATGCGTCAAAAAGTGAAAATCTACTTTTTGCCGGGTTATCTTGGGGTTTGAAACCAGGCAAAGCCTGGCTTCAAACCGTTAAAACCAACGCAAAACCAGCGCGGTCTTGGGGGTCTCGTAGGGGCGCACTGCGTGCGCCCGCAACCCATCACGCCGCGTAACGGCCAACGGGCGCGCGCAGCGCGCCCCTACGAACAGGTGGATAGGTAGTGGGTTTCCTTGCCTTTACCCCAAAAAAGGGCAAGCTCCGCTTGCCCTTTTTTGCTGACTGAACCGTCAAAAAGTAGGGTTTTACTTTTTGACGTCTTCCAACCGTGTGCCGGCGATGCGGTCGTGCAGGAACTGTCTATCCGGATCGACGAAACGCCACAACAGGCCAATGCCCAGGCAGACGCTGGGCCAGGCGGCGAGGTAGCGGAGCAGGGCCTGCAGGGGACGCAAGGGGCCGCCATCCTTGTCGGCGAGCCTGATCCGCCAGGTTTTCATCGCCAGCGTCTGGCCGCCATGCAGCCAGAAGCCGATGAAATACAGTCCCAGCAAAAGGAAGAAATGCGCCCGTTGCACCCAGGGCGCCGCCGCGACATTCGCCAGCGCGCCCAGCAGGATATAGGGCAAGAGCAATCCCACCGCGAGCACCGCCAGAAGCAACAGGAGTTCATAGAGCAACGCGGCAAGACAACGGGGAAAGGAAGGTACGGACACAGGAAGACACGCAAAGAAAAGTTGAAAGACGATTTTTCCGTAATCTTACCGTCTGGAACCACCATCTGTCTCCCCTCCCCT